>CAUUFG010000040.1:0-12943 GCA_963544335.1 uncultured Campylobacter sp. | reverse complement strand
AAAGACACGGATTATATATGCTTATTTATAAAATTTGGCTTAAAATTTGGGTAAATTTGCTATAATCGCACGAGGTTTTTAAAATTATGAAATTTGCTACAATATTTTTTATTTTATTTTGTCTGAATTTATCAGCTTATACAAATTCCCAGATTGCTGATGCAATCGAAGATGTCTCCAAAACACAAGGTGTCGGGGTAAAAATTCTCTATACAATTATAAAAATCGAAAGCAATTTTGAGCCATTCGCGATATCGTTTTTGACAAATGAACAAAATGCGAAATATTTTAAGAAATTAGAAAACAAAAATATCAAAATTACCATCTCTAATTACAGCTTAAATCGCGTAAAATGGGTTGTTGCGATAAAACCTATCAATGAAGCTTATGCGCGCGAAATCGCAAAAATGCTTATAAAAGATGGTTTTTCTATTGATGTCGGGCTAGGGCAGATAAACTCTGTAAATTTTAGCAAAGATGAGCTAAATGATATTTTTAATCCTGAGTTTAATCTTAGAAAATGTGCGAAAGTTTTACGCAAATGTTACAACGCAAAATCAAAAGATATGAGACAGACAATCGAATGTTATAATTACGGAATGCGAAATCGGCACTCAAACCCATACTATAAGAGATTTTACGAACATTATAAGAAAGAATTTGGCGAGTAAATTTGCATTAATAAACCGAGTTGGTTGCCTCTAAATTTTAAATGCAATTCTCATCGCGCTCTCTATCTTTTCTAAATTTAAATTTCTATTAAAAAATATATTAAATGCTAAAACAGCTTGAAATAAGAGCATGTCTGCGCCGTCTTTGTACGATAAATCTAAATTCTTTGCTAAATTTAAAAATGGTGTTTGTTTGCCATAAATTACGTCGAATGCGTATTTTGAATGTGATAAAATTTCTTTTAAAATTTCATGTGAAAGGGGCAAATTTTCGTCTTTAAGTCCAGCTGACGTTGAATTTACAACTAAATCATAACCACGCGAAGTGTAGTTTTCCCAAGTATAAAATGGATATTCGGCAAAATTGTGCGCTCTTTTTGCGCTACGATTTAAAATTTCTACTTGAATATTATTTTTTTTGAGTGCAAACGCTAATGCTCTTGCTGTCCCACCTGCGCCGATAATCAGTGTATTTTTAATGACGCCAAATTTACTAATTGCTCGTAAAAAACCGGGTGCGTCAGTATTAAATCCGTGAAATTTTGTGCCAACTTTTATAATGGTGTTTAATGATCCGCAATTTTTTGCATATTCGTCAATTTCGTCGCAAATGGCAAAGGCTTTTTCTTTATGCGGGATCGTGATATTGGCGCCGTTTAGTTCGTAATTTTTAAAAGTTTCGCTTAATTTTGTGCCATCTTCTAATAAAATTCGCCCATAAAATGCGTCAAAACCAAACGCATTTATGGCTAAATTGTGTAATCGCGGTGAGATTGAGTGCGATATTGGATAGCCTATCACCGCGAATTTTTGCACTACCAAGCTCCTGGAAACTGGGCTTTTAGCTTTGCGCGCTCATCTGCATTAGAATAAGGCACGAGCACTCGCGTGCGTTTTTCACCTTTTACTTCGACATTTTCGAGCTTATACTTCATGCTAGAAATTTTGCCATAAATTGGATCATCTTTTATGTTTGCATTATGCCCTGACATAGAGCGAATTTGCAACCAACCGCTGACTTTTTCGACATTTTCTTGTTTGTGTGCGGTTTGTTTTTGCGTTTTTGCGTTTTTGCTAGATTTTTCTTCAACTTCATTTTTAGAAATTTGAGTCTTTTTATCTTGCTTTACGCTCTCATTTTTAGACGTTTTTTGCTCTTTTTCTTTTGGATTATTTTTTGCTTTTACATCTTTTTGGGCTACTTTTTTATCTGTTTTGTCTAAATTTGTAGTTTTTTTGCTCTCTTTTGTGTTTTTTTCATCAGCTTTTTTCTGTTTTTGAGAGCTGTGCTGTTTGACCTCTTCGCTTTGTTTTTTATCAGCTGTGACGACAACCGTGCTTTTTGCTGATTGTTTTGTCAAATCAGTAACTACCTTTTGTGGTTCGTTTTGCTCTTTTTTTGGCTCCGGTGCGTCTGTTTTATGCATCTCGTCTTTTAATGCATCATCATTAGCCTTTAAAATGATTGTCTCTTTATAAACTGGCACACTTTGCGCTTGGTTTAAAGGCTCATTTGATGGAGTTTGTGCGCTTGTAGTTTGTTGTGATGCGCTTTGTTTATTTGTCTCTTTTGGTGTTGCATCTAAATTTGAAGTGACATTTGCGATTGGTTCTAGCTGTTTTGTAGGCTCAACTTGAGGTTTCGTCAAATTTTGCTCTTGGCTTTTTTGCGTAGTTAATTTGTTTATTTCGCTCTCGCTTGGCATTACAATCGTCTTTTCATCATTGATATTTCCGCTACTAATAGACTTCATAATAATCAAAATAATGAGTAATAAAACAAATAAAATTGCGATTGCTGTTAAAATTCGCTTCAAATTTGCATTTTTTTGCTCTTTTGAAGTTTGATCACTTAAAAGCACGTCGCGCATGTCATAGTTTTCTTCCATTTTTTTCTCCATTAAAACATAGCTTTATCGTAAATGATAAATTTGTGCGCGAGTTCTTTTATTTCGGCGCGGATTTTTGCGTGAAGTGCGCTGTCGTTGATGTTATCTAGCACATCGGCGATTTTGTTTGCAATAAATTCAAACTCGCTCTCTTTCATGCCGCGTGCTGTGAGTGCTGGGCTACCGATGCGAATACCGCTTGTGATAAATGGCGAACGATTTTCGCCTGGAACGGTGTTTTTATTAACAGTAATGCCAGCTACGCCAAGTGCGATTTCGGCGTCTTTTCCGCTAAATTCTTTATCCAAAAAGCTCATTAAAATTAGATGATTATCTGTGCCGTCGCTGACTAATTTATAGCCTCTTTTCATGATAACTTCTGCCATTTTGGCTGAATTTGCTTTGATTTGTCTGGCATAAATTTTCCACTCATCGCTTAGATTGTGTTTAAAACCGACGGCTTTTGCGGCGATGACGTGCATTAGTGGCCCGCCTTGAATGCCTGGGAAAATTGCCGAATTTATCTTTTTGGCCAGCTCTTCGTCGTTTGTCATGATGATACCGCCACGTGGTCCGCGCAATGTTTTATGCGTGGTTGAACTTACGACGTGGCAGTGCGGGAATGGATTTGCGTGTTCGCCAGCTACCACAAGCCCCGCAATATGCGCGACATCGGCGAATAGATACGCGCCAACGCTATCTGCGATCTCCCTAAATTTGGCGAAATTTATCTCTCTTGGGTATGCGCTTGCGCCACATACGATCACTTTCGGTTTTACTATGTTTGCGATATCGGCTACGCGTTCGTAATTTATGCGTCCGTCAAGCTCAACACCGTATTCAAAACTCTCGTAAAATTTGCCAGAGCTTGATACTTTTGCGCCGTGAGTTAGGTGTCCGCCGTGACTTAGCGACATGCCTAAAATTTTATCGCCCGGTTTAATAAGTGCTGCATAGACGCCTTGATTTGCTTGTGAGCCAGAATTTGGCTGAACGTTGGCAAATTCGCAACCGAAGAGCTTTTTGCAACGATCTATTGCGATCTGCTCGATCTCATCGACAAATTCGCAACCGCCGTAGTAGCGTTTATTTGGATAGCCTTCGGCGTATTTGTTTGTGAGGATAGAGCCCATTACTTCCATGACGTCTGGGTAGGTGAAATTTTCACTGGCGATCATCTCTAAATGATCGCATTGACGAGCCAACTCTTTGTTTGTTAAATCAAAAATTTCTTTATCAAATTCATTTAATGACATTTTTAACTCCTTTAAATTTTTTAGTTTATTGGTTTCATCGCAGGGAATAAGATCACATCGCGAATAGACTTTTTATTTAGTAAAAGCATAACCAAGCGATCAATCCCCAGCCCCCAGCCAACCGTCGGCGGCATCGCGTATCCTAGAGCTTGACAATAGTCTTCATCCATCTCGCACGCCTCACTATCTCCGGCATTTTTAGCGTCGATTTGATTTTTAAAACGGGCATATTGATCAAGTGGATCATTTAGCTCATTAAAAGCATTTGCTAGTTCGTTTCCGCCGATGTATAGTTCAAAACGCTCGGCTATTTGCGGATTTTCGTCGCTTCTGCGTGAAAGCGGAGAGATTGCGATTGGAAAATCCATGATAAATGTTGGATTGATAAGCTTTTTTTCAACATAATTATCGAAAAGTTCAGATTGGAAATATCCGATATCTAGCTCCGGATTTGGCGTCTCAAAGCCATCATCTTTTAATTTTTTGATAATTTTTTCTTTATCATTTAAAATTTCAGGATCAACTCCGCCGATTTGTGTGAGCGCATCAAGATATTTTATGCGTAAAAATGGCTTAGAAAAGTCGATTTTTTGCTCATCATAATCTAAAATTTGACCCAAATTTAAACGCGCTAAAAGGGTTTTAAAAAGGTCTTGCGTTAAATCCATCGCCTCAAAATAGTTGTGATATGCCCAGTAAAATTCAATCGCGCTAAATTCTGGATTATGTGTTAAATCCATGCCTTCGTTGCGGAAATTTCTGTTGATTTCAAAAACAGCTTCCATTCCGCCAACCACAAGTCTTTTTAAGTATAACTCTGGTGCGATACGTAAAAACCTATCAACATCTAGCGTATTGTGATGAGTTATAAAAGGCTTTGCGTTAGCACCTCCTGCGATTGGGTGCATCATCGGCGTTTCTACTTCCAAAAATCCGCGCTCCTCAAAAAAATGCCTAATCGTGCTGATGATTAAAGAGCGTTTTTCAAAATCTTTTCGTACATTTGGATTCATAATCATATCAAGGTAACGTTTTCTGTATCTTGCCTCAATATCCGTTAGCCCGTGAAATTTTTCTGGTAGCGGTGAAATCGCCTTTGTTCCAAGAGTGATCTCTTCTGCGTGGATGCTAAATTCTCCAGTTTGAGTAAGAAATGCATAACCGCGCACGATGATAATGTCGCCAACTTCTAAATTTTTCTTGAAATTTGCGTAATTATCTTCGCCTATGCTATCTCGTGAATAGTAAATTTGAATATTCCCGCTTTCGTCTTCAATATTTGCAAATGTGGATTTTCCGGCTACGCGTTTAAATTTAAGACGCCCAGCAATACTTACAATTTCACTTGATTTTTTCTCATCAGAATTTGCGATATCGCTAAATTTGGTGCGAAAATCAGCAATACTCATATCTTTTTTTAAAAAATGTGGGTATGGATTGACGCCTAGTTTTCGCAACTCTTGCGCTTTTTCTATTCTTTGAATTTCTAATTGATGTTCAAAAATTGCCATTTGCGCCCTTTTTACTTTTTATTTTCGCAATCAGAGCAAATTCCGTAAAGTTGCATAACATGTCCTGTTAGCGAAAAGCCATTTTCTTTAGCAATTGTGAGCTGTTTTTTCTCTATTGATTGGTCTTCAAATTCAGCTATTTTGCCACATTTTTTGCAAATTATGTGATCGTGGTGAGGCTTAATTGCTAGTTCGTATTTTTTTCCTTGGATACCAAAAGAAATTGACGTTGCAATGCCTGCATCTTCTAATAAATTGAGGCTTCTATAAACCGTTGCGATACCTATATTTATGCCTGGATATTGTTTTTTTATCTCATTATATAAATTTTCTGGCGTGAAGTGCTCGTTTGCATTATATAAAGTGCGTAAAAGTGCCTCGCGTTGAAACGTGTATTTAAGACCATTGTCCTTTAAAAGTATTCTGAATTTTGCCAATAAATTTTCAAATTCTAGATTATTTATATCCATTTTTCATCTCCTAAAAAAATTATTTATCAGTTACAATAACTTTGCTTGAGCCATTTGTTTCATTTGAGTCCAAGATTATTTCGTCACTCTTGTCGCCTGGCGAACTTATTTTAGGCTCGTGCGTTGTTGAATTTGTATCTAAATTTAGCAAATCACTGCTGGAAAATTCACTAAATTTCAAATCGCCAATTATCATAGAACCAAATTTTACCAAATAAGGAAAAACTAGGCTATTTTCTACATATTTATGTGTTTGTTTATTTAACAAAATCGCACTTTGTGTTAATGCCGTAATTACGCTTAAAATTAAAAAAATCTTTGCTGCGCCAAAAATCGCGCCACCTAGGCGATTTATGATTCCAAGTCCGCTTAAATCTATTAATCTCGATAAAATTTCACCAATAATCAAACATGCAATCCAAAAGCAAAATAGCGTCGCGATAAAGCCAGATAGCATCTGCGTGCCCTGCGCTTCTATTACGCCATTTTGCGTTAGATCATAGACATTTTTTGTTATCCACTCGCCAGCTTGTATTTTATATTTTGACGCGATGTAAATTCCGCCGATAATTCCGCCGATGCCGAAAACTTCGCGGATTAAACCGCTTGTTAAATATTTTAACGCAAAAAGCACCATCAAACCAATGACGAGTGCGTCAAACCACTGCGCTGAACTCATTTTAAGCGCCTAAAATCGGAACAATCTCTTGCATATTTGTTGAATATCTAATCGCATTTTCTTTTGTGATTAGATTTGCTTTTACTGCTTTTACCATAGATTGCGTTTGAGTTGTCATGCCGGTTTCAGCCTGATTTAACTGCATTTGTGAGTAAATTTGAGGTGTTTTATCCTCGCGAATTAGGTTTGCAATAGCGTGATTATTGACCAAAATTTCATGCACAGCTAAACGTCCGCCACCATTTTTTGGCAATAAAGTTTGTGAAATGATAGCTGTTAGTGAGACGGAGAGCATATTTCTAATTTGTGTTTGTTCGCCACCTTCAAAGCTATCCGTGATACGGCTGATTGTTTGAATTGCTGAGTTTGTGTGAAGCGTGCCAAATACCAAGTGACCTGTTTCGGCTGCTGTAATTGCAATAGAAATAGTCTCTCTATCGCGCATCTCACCGATTAGGATGATATCTGGGTCTTGACGCAAAGCGTATTTTAACGCACGAGCGTAAGATTGCGTGTCGGTGCCAATATTTCTGTGAGAAAAAAGTGCCAATTTATTACGATGCACAAATTCAACTGGATCTTCAACCGTGATAATATGCTTGCGCACTGTCTCATTTACTTCATTTAACATCGCGGCCAAAGTCGTTGATTTACCACTACCTGTCGGACCTGTAACTAGGATTAAACCGCGCTCACGTTTTACTATTTGTTTGAAAATCTTAGGCGCTTTTAAATCATCAAGAGATGGAATTTCAATAGGAATAATACGAAAAGCAGCTGCTAAATCGCCATTCATCGTGTAGTAATAGTTTGCACGGAAACGACCAATATTAGGGAGCTCTAGTGCGAAGTCTAGCTCTTTATTTTCTTCTAATTCACTCTTTTGCGCATCTGTTAAAATCGCATAGCAAAGTAACTCAATATCTTTTCCTGTTAAATCTTTAATTTGCAACGGAACAAGTGTGCCGTCGATTCTAATTTGTGGCGCGCTTCTGCTTACGATATGAAGGTCGCTCGCCTTGTTTTTGACAACCGTTTTTAAAAGTGTTTGAATATCAACGCCGAGTGTATTTTGTTCTTCTAACATACAAATTTCTCCTGATTATTCTATTATTTTTGGCACGACAAAATAGCCATCTTGCGATTTTGGTGCGTGTGTTAAGATAAGATCTCTTACATTTGATTCTTGTGAAATATCATCTCTAAGCGACGTTCCGCCACTTGCGGCGCTGATTGTGGCATCTAATGCATCTAAATTTAATTCATTTAAAATTTCGGTAAAATTTACAATTTCGCCAAGCTGTTTTTTAAAATCTTCACGCTTTTCTTCTGGAATTTGTAGTGCGCTTAACTTTTCTAACTTATTTAAAAGTATATCGTCGATAACCATAATTAAAATTTCCTTAATTTCCAACTTAGTTTTTAAACTAAAAAATGCGGTATTATAACACAACTTAGCCACATTATTTAAATATTTTATGCTACAATTATCCGAATTTTTTATCAAAAAGGACAAATTTTGGCATTAAAAGAGAATATTAATGACATTAAACAAAGTTTAAGCGCAGAAGAAGAATTTCTTGAAAATGTAATAAAAAGCGAGTTTTTTATAAAAAAACATAAAAAATTAATTATTTCCATTATTGTAATTTTGGTTGTTATTTGCGGTGGAATTTATACATCTAAATTCGTGCAAGAAAAGAGTGTAAAAGAGGCAAATTTATTATATTTGCAGCTTCAAAACAATCCAAATAACAATGAAATTTTAGAAAAATTACGATCTAAAAATATCTCTCTCGCGACTATTTTTGAATTTCGTATGGCGATGGATAAAAATGACACAAAAGCTATGAGCGCGCTTAGCAATCAAGCAGGAATCGACCCGCTTTTAAAAGATATAATTTCGTTTGAAGCAGGTGAAGAAAATAGCGAACTCATGGGCTCTTATGCGATAGTTTTGCGCGGGTATGAGCTACTTAAAGAGAATAAAATCAAAGAGGCAAATAATGAGTTTAATAAAATTCCAACAAATTCTAAATTTACAAATATTATCAATCATCTAAGACACTTTAACGGAGAAAATAAATGAAAAAAACTGCAATTTTTACAATACTTTTATCGCTATTTTTGCTCGGTTGTTCGACAAAACGTGAGTATTTTCACGTAGAAGATGAGGAAATTTCTGGCAAAATTGACGTAAAAAGCGAACTTGGTAGCAAGATAAAATACGTCTCTTCGACATCTGCTACGTTGAAAAATGGTGAAATTTTAAATAAAAACATCGTAAATTTGGGTATAAATTTGCAAAAAGGCGAAAGGCTAATTAATGTAAGCGAGAACAAATTTATTGTTTGTGATATAGATGGAAATTTACGTGTTTTAAATGAAAATGGCGGCGAAATTTATAAAGAAAATGTGAAAGAATTTGTTGTTGGTGCTTCGATTAATAATGACGATTTGGCGATTTTAACAACGGCAAATAAAATTTATTTAATTAAAATGAGCCAAAAAATGCCTGTTTTGCGCGAAATTTCTAGCAGTGGGCTTGGTAGCTATACAAATGTCGCAAACCCTGTTTTTGCGGGGCCGATTATTATCTATCCGACGCTTGATGGTAAAATTTATATCGTAGATCGCGCATCAAATCGTATCGCGCAAAGCATGGCTGTAAGCAATGAAAATTCTTTCGATACTATAATTTTTCTTGAATCTACAGCTCAAAATTTATATGTTGCTTCTGCATCACGACTCTATATGATTTCGCCGATGGGAAATAAAAGCGTTAGCGCAGATATAAAAAATGTGGTCGTTGGTGATAATCGTATTTTTGTTTTGCAAAGTGATGGGGTTGTAAAAGCGTATGATTTGAATTTAAATGAAATTGCGCAAAATAAATTCAAATTCGCGATTTTTGAGGGTGCTATAATCAAAAATGGTAGCCTAAATATTCTCGAAAAAACAGGCTTTTTGATAAAAACAGATTTGAATTTAGCAAATCCTAAATATTATGAGATTGGTGGCGAAATTTCAGATCGTGTTTTTGTTGGCAAAGATTCGTTTTATTACGCAAATAAGGTGCTTAGAATAGATTGATGATAAAAAAAATAGCTGAGCTTTTATCAGCAAAAAACATCATTTTAGAAAATGTTCGTGTTGTAAATTTGGCTGATTTTACAAGATCAAAGACGCTTTTTGCGCTTGTTGGTACAGATGGGCATGGGTATAATAATTTGTTTTTTTTGCGCGTGGCTAAGGGTAAGATCTTATCAAAAGATGCGCGCAATTTGGCGCAAATTTCAGGGCAAATTTCTCAAAATTTAGATATAAAAATAAGGAAAATCACGCTGTTTTACTGCTGTGAAATTTGCTCGAAAAGTATAAAATTTTTTAAAGAGAATAGTTGGAAACTCTATGATTTTGTGTGATATTGGTAATTCATGCGCGAAATTTCAGATTGATGGTGAAATTTTGCGCGTAGAATTTAATGAATTTGACGCTTTTTGTGCTAAGATTTTGTCGCAAAATAGAACTGTTTTTTATATCAATGTTAATCCAAAAATTTCAAATTTCACTTCAAATTTTATAGATCTTGCGCCGTTTGTGAAATTTAAAAGCAGCTATGTTGGGCTCGGGATTGATCGCGTTTTTGGCGCGCTTTTTATTGAAAATGGTGTTGTGATTGACGCTGGAAGTGCCATTACGACGGATATTATGGAGCATGGCAGACATATTGGCGGATTTATTTATCCAGGTTTTAGCGCATTAAAAAACGCCTTTTTATCAATTTCACCAAGGCTAAATTTAGAGCTAGATTTTACCAAAATCAACAACATACAAACTTCAAAAATAATGCAAATTTTAAGTTTAAATTCTATCCCCAATAATACCTCTGATGCCCTAATTTATGGTATTCTTGCGCCATTTATTAAATCAGTAGAGCAAATTTCAAAAAATAAAAAAATCTATATCACAGGTGGCGATGGTGCGCTAATTGCTGCGTGTTTAAAACAGGCTGAATTTGATGAAAATTTAGTTTTTAAATCAATGGAAAAAATCGTAAAAAAGGAGAATTTATGCTGACAATCGCGCTACCAAAAGGGCGCATCGCTGATGATACACTTGCAATTTTTGGGAAGATGTTTAACGATAATTTTGTTTTTGAAGATCGTAAATTAATAATGCAAAAGGGCGGTTTTTGCTTTTTGTATGTGCGCAACCAAGACATCCCGACATATGTAGCCAAAGGTGCTGCTGATATTGGTGTTGTGGGGCTTGATGTGCTTGAAGAGCATAGGCCTGATGTGATAAGATTGCTAAATTTGAAGATTGGTCGATGCAAGGTTTGCGTGGGAATTAAAGAAAATTCGATTTTAAACTACAATGTTCCGGTCATAAAAATCGCCACAAAAATGCCAAATATCACACGAAATTTCTTCGCAAAACGTGCAATTGCTGCCGAAATTATCAAACTTTATGGCTCAATTGAGCTAGCACCTTTAATCGGTCTAGCAGACGCTATTGTCGATAATGTCGAAACTGGCGCAACAATGCGACAAAATGGGCTTAAAGTCGCTGAAGTCATCATGGAAAGTTCAGCATTTTTGATTGCAAACAAGGGCTCATATATCAAAAAACGTGATGAAATTTTAACTTTACGCGCACAAATTGAGTGTGAAATAAATTTGAAGGAGACAAAATGAAAAAAATTGCAACAAACAATGCGCCAGCGGCGATTGGACCATATTCGCAGGCGATTTTTGCCAATGGGTTTTTATTCTCTTCGGGGCAAATAGCGATAAATCCACAAACGGGCGAACTCGTAGATGGCGGGATTACGGCGCAAACAAGGCAGGTTTTTGCAAATCTTGGTGAGGTTTTAAAAGCGACGCAAATGGGCTTTGAAGATGTTGTAAAAACAACTGTTTTTTTGACTGATATGAACGATTTTGGGCAAATGAATGCGATTTATAGTGAATTTTTTACGCAAAATCTACCAGCCAGAAGCGCAGTGGCGGTAAAAACTCTACCAAAAGGTGCATTGATCGAGATAGAATTAATCGCGACAAAGCAATAAATTTACTTTAACCGACCAAATTTTAGATCATATATCAAACCAAAATCGCGTAAAATTTAGCAGTTAAATGAGTTTTTGATAAATCCAAAAGGATGAAGTATAAAAAGCACAAAAGTCGTAGTTTTAGCGGTTTGCTTGGCTGGGGCGTGCTTTGGTAATGAGCTTAAATTTGATGAAAACAAATTTGAGCTAAAAAGCGTGCAAGTTGGCGAGAGGACGCTTAAATTTAGAGCCTAAGAGGTGCTAAATTTTTACGTGCCAGAGGGTAAATTTGACGATAAAACTACGGCTATTTTTATGCCAAATGGCATAGGCGTTTATATGAGCGCAAAGCCTCAAACTCCGCAACTTCAAAACGAAAAGCCAAATGCCACTCTTGAAGCCTTATTTAGAGGTTACGTCGTAGCCAGCGTTGGCGCTAGAGGTAGGACGCTTAAAGATGGTAAAAAATTCATCGGCAAAGCTCCATCAGGGATAGCAGGTTTAAAAGTGGCTGTTAGATATCTCAAATTTAACGATAAATTTATGCCAGGCGACGCAAATAAGATCATCGCAAACGGCACGAGCGCAGGGGTAAAAGAGTATGAGCCATATCTTGACGAGCTAGGCGTTGCTAAGGCGGACGATCAAATTTATGTCGCTTCTATCTACTGCTTTGTTACAAATTTATAGTATGAGGACGAGGTATATGAGTGGATGTTTGTGGCTCTTGATAAATTTGAGGGGATAGACTTTTCAAGCTTTGATGCGGGCTCTTTTAACGACAGGAGCAAAAAGCCACAGATATCGCAGGCGAGCTAAACGCCACGCAAAACAAGCTCTCGCGTAAGCTAAAAGGCAAATTTTCTGCCTATTTAAACTCGCTAAATTTAAAAGATACCAAAGACCATACGCTAAGCCTTGATGAAAATGGCGAGGGTAGCTTCAAGGAGTATATAAACTCACTGCTTCAAAGGGCATTTACCGCTACAAAAAGCAGCGACAAAAACACGCTCACACCTAATTTATCATGCTTGACACGCAGGGCTGCGGGCTTTGATATGCGGTCAAATTGAGGATTTCATCACCCCGCTAAACGCGTCAAAGCACCAGTTGCCTTTGATGTCCTAGTTCTTGAAAATGCTGAAAACTACCTATTTAGCGATAGCAAAACATCTGCAAACCACTTTACTAAATTTGTTAAACAGCGAAGCGCGGGCGAGATGGTGGAGATTGGTGTCATAAAGATGATGAACGCGATAAACTACACCGCAAACAAAAACGGTGTGAAATTCTACCGCATAAGGCAGCGCACAAACGACACGGATTTAGCTCTTGCTCTGCCTGCCATGCTCGCACTCGCGCTCAAAAATGCCGGATGTGAGATCGACTTTGAATTGGTTTGGGGGTGGAG
>CAUUFG010000039.1:0-13441 GCA_963544335.1 uncultured Campylobacter sp. | reverse complement strand
AATATAAATTTTGATGTTTTGATTGCAACTCCAAATTTGATGGGTTTAATTGGTAAAGTTGGTAGAATTTTAGGACCAAAAGGTTTAATGCCAAATCCGAAAACCGGTACTGTTACAATGGATGTAGCGCAAGCTGTTAAAAACGCCAAGAGTGGTCAGGTAAATTTTCGTGTTGATAAACAGGGTAATATACATGCAGGCATTGGTAAGATCAGCTTTTCAGTAGAGCAAATTAGAGCAAATTTTGATGCTTTTGTAAAAATGATCAATAAACATAAGCCATCAACTTCAAAGGGTAGATATATTAAAAACTCAAGTATAACTCTAACTATGAGTCCTTCAATTAGATTGGATTCACAAGAGTTAATGGATTTAAAATAGTTAATTTTAGATTAGAGATAGCCGAGGCGAAAGCTTAATTTGTTGAGATAAACTCAACTCTCTGCTTGAAATCACTGGTCGGAAAGGAGAAAAATGACACGAGAAGAAAAAGCCAAAGTTATAGCCGGACTAACTGAAAGTTTTTCAAATTCCCAAGGAATTGTTGTTTGCGATTTTAAAGGTCTTAATGTTAAAAAATTAGAAGAACTAAGAAATAATGCAAGAGAGAAAAATATTAAAGTTCAAGTCATTAGAAATACTTTTGCAAATATTGCTTTAAAAAATTCTAATAAAGATGGTTTGAAATTAAAAGATACAAACATCTTTTTATGGGGTGAGACACTAGATGTTTGTAAGGTAGCGGCTAAATTTGATGAAGGAAATGAAAATTTCAAGGTAAAAACAGCTTATCTTGATGGCGAGGTTGCTAGTGTTGAAAAGGTTGTTGCATTATCAAAAATGCCAAGTCGCGACGAACTACTTGCAATGTTGCTACAAGTTTGGAATGCGCCGATACAAAATTTCACAATCGGCTTAAATGCGCTTAAAGAGAAAAAAGAACAATCAGCATAAGTTACGAATTTAAAATTTTTAGGAGAATAGAATGGCAATTACAAAAGAAGACGTATTAGAATTTATTTCTAATCTTTCAGTTTTAGAGCTTAGTGAATTAGTAAAAGAATTTGAAGACAAATTTGGCGTTAGCGCAGCTCCAGTTATGGTGGCTGGTGCAGCTGGCGGTGCAGCTGGCGGTGCAGTAGAAGAAGAAAAAACAGAATTTAATGTCGTTTTAGTGGATGCTGGCGAAAAGAAAATCAATGTTATTAAAGTAGTTAGAGCATTGACTGGTCTTGGTCTTAAAGAGGCAAAAGACGCTACAGAGAAAACACCATCAGTATTAAAAGAAGGTGTCAATAAAGAAGAGGCTGAAGCAGCCAAAAAAGAGCTTGAAGAAGCTGGCGCAAAGGTCGAACTTAAATAATTTTGTGAGCTTTGCTCATTTTTTGTGCCAAATTTTTTATTTGGCACTTCCTTTCTTACAAAAAAATTACCATGAGGTAGATATATGTTAAATAGTCTATATTCTGGAAATCGGTTACGAGTTGATTTATCTAAAATCAAAAAAGATATCGATATTCCGAATTTATTACAGTTGCAAAAGAAAAGTTTTGATAATTTTTTAAATTTAGATAATTCAAATAGTGAAAGTGGTATTGAACGAGTTTTTAGATCAATTTTTCCTATCCATGATGCGCAAAATAGATTAACACTAGAATACGTTAGCTCAGAAATCACAAAACCAAAATATACTATTCGCGAATGTATTGAGCGCGAACTTACGTATTCTGTAAATTTAAAAATGAAAATTAGGCTCGTCCTACACGAAAGAGATGAAAAAACCGGCGAAAAAGTAGGCATCAAAGATGCAAAAGAACAGGATATATACATCAGAGATATTCCATTAATGACAGATAGAATTTCGTTTATCATAAATGGCGTTGAACGCGTTGTGGTAAATCAGCTTCATAGAAGTCCTGGTGTGATTTTAAAAGAAGAAGAGAGTCCAACAGTTTCAAATAAGCTTATCTATACAGCACAAATTATTCCTGGGCGTGGAAGTTGGCTCTATTTTGAATATGACACAAAAGATATTCTTTACGTGCGTATAAATAAACGTAGAAAAATGCCGATTACTATTCTTTTTAGAGCCCTTGGTTATAAAAAAGAAGACATTATTAAACTATTTTATCCGATTAAAAAGTTGCGTATCAAAAATGGTAAATTTTTAACCAAATTTGATTTTAACGATTACAGTACTCGCTTAGATTATGATATTAAAGATGAAAATGGCAACATAGTTCAATCAGCCGGTAAGAGATTAAGTAAGAAAAAGGCAGAAAAATTAATAGAAGATGGTCTTAAATATGTAGAGTATCCAGCTGAAATTTTAATGGAACGCTACACAGCTACGCCGATTATAGACCAAGATAGTGGCGAAATTTTATACGATATTTTGACGCCTCTTGATGAATTAAAAGTTACTAAAATTTTATCAACCCAAAATGAAATTTCAATCGCAAACGACTTAGCAAGTGGTGTGGATATGAGTATTATTAACTCATTTTTACAAGATGCTGAAGTGTTAAAACTTTTGCAACAAACAGAAGGCGTTGATGATGAGATTGACCTTGCTGCGATTAGAATTTACAAGGTTATGCGTCCTGGCGATCCTGTGGTAAAAGAGGCCGCGCGCGAATTTGTAAATGATCTGTTTTTCAACCCTGAAAGATACGATCTTACAAGGGTTGGTCGTATGAAAATGAATCACAAGCTTGGTTTAAATGTTCCAGAATATGTCACGACTTTAACAAATGAAGATATCTTAAAAACAGCCAAATATTTGATTAAAGTAAAAAACGGCCAGGGTAAAATTGATGATCGCGATCACTTAGGAAATAGACGAATTCGCTCAATCGGCGAGCTTTTGGCTGAAGAAATTCATCAAGGTTTCGTAAAAGTTCAAAAAGCAATTAAGGATAAATTTACAACATTAAATAGCAGTCTTGATGATCTTATGCCGTATGATTTGCTAAATCCAAAAACAATAACAACAACTTTGATGGAATTTTTCACAGGCGGACAGCTTAGCCAATTTATGGATCAGACAAATCCGCTTAGTGAAGTTACGCACAAGCGTCGTTTATCCGCTTTGGGTGAGGGTGGTTTGGTAAAAGAGCGCGCTGGTTTTGAGGTGCGTGATGTCCATCCTACGCACTATGGCCGAATTTGCCCTATTGAGACACCAGAAGGCGCAAATATCGGTTTGATAAATACACTTGCTACATACGCAAAAGTAAATGATCTAGGCTTTGTCGAAGCTCCATATAAAAAGGTAATTGACGGCAAAGTAACCGATGAGATAGTATATTTGACCGCCATTCAAGAAGAGGGCTTAGTTATTGCGCCTTCATCTAGCAAAATCGATGAAGAAGGAAATTTGGTTGATGAGTTGCTAGAAGTTCGCAAAGATGGCGAGACAATTTTGGCTAGAAAAGATGAAATTTCATTAATTGATCTATGCTCTGGTACGATTGTTGGTGTGGCTGCTTCGCTTATTCCATTTTTGGAACACGATGACGCAAACCGCGCATTGATGGGCTCAAACATGCAACGCCAGGCTGTGCCGCTTTTGCACTCTACTGCGCCTATTGTGGGCACTGGCATGGAGGCTACTATTGCACGTGATTCATGGGTTGCGATTAAAGCAAAACGCGCCGGTATCGTTGAAAAAGTAGATAATCGTAATATTTTTATTCTAGGCGAAGATGAAAATGGCTCATTTATTGATCAATATGTAATGGAGAAAAATTTACGAACAAACCAAAATTCAACGTTTTCACAATATCCGATTGTCCGCAAAGGCGAAGTTGTAAAAGCTGGTCAAGTAATAGCTGATGGTCCTAGTATGGACGGCGGAGAGCTTGCAATTGGTAAAAATGCGCTTATTGCTTTTATGCCGTGGCATGGATATAACTACGAAGATGCTGTTGTTATGAGTGAAAAGATGATCCGCAATGACGAATACACAAGCGTTCATATTTATGAGAAAAAAGTCGAAACTCGTGAATTAAAAGACGGCGTAGAGGAGATCACAAAGGATATTCCAGGTGTTAAAGAAGACGACGTAGCGCACCTTGATTCAAGCGGTATCATTAAAATCGGTACTCAAGTAAAGCCAGGCATGATTTTAGTCGGCAAAGTATCTCCAAAAGGCGAGGTAAAACCAACTCCAGAAGAGCGACTTTTGCGCGCTATTTTTGGCGAAAAAGCAGGACATGTGGTAAATAAGTCACTTTATGCTGAGCCATCTATGGAGGGTGTTGTTGTTGATGTTAAAATTTTCACGAAAAAAGGCTATGAAAAAGATGCACGCGCTATTCAAGCTTACGAGGATGAAAAGACTGCATTGGAAAAAGAGCATCACGATAGATTGCTTATGTTAGATCGCGAAGAGATGCTAAAAATAACTTCGCTTTTAACGCAAAATTCTTTGGCTAAAGCTGGAAATTTGGGTAAAAAAGAGTTTAAAAAAGGCGATACAATTTCAAAAGAAGATATCGAAGGTTCAAATCGCTTTGCTTTAAATAGCTTTGTTGATGCTTACTCTAAAAATGTTCAAAAAGAGTACAACGACATAAAAAACAACTTCCAAAATGAGAAGAAAAAACTCAAAGAAGAACATGATGAAAAGATTGAAATTTTAGAAAAAGACGACATATTGCCAAATGGCGTTGTTAAGCTTGTTAAGGTTTATATCGCAACAAAACGCAAACTAAAAGTCGGCGATAAGATGGCTGGTCGCCACGGAAATAAGGGTATTGTTTCGATTATTGTCCCAGAAGTAGATATGCCATATCTTCCTAATGGACAGCGCGTAGATATCGTGCTAAATCCGCTTGGTGTGCCTAGTCGTATGAATATCGGGCAGATTATGGAGAGCCACTTAGGGCTTGTTGGATGGCGTTTGGGCGAACAAATAGCTCAAATTTTAGAAGAAAAAACAGGCGAATGGCTATCAAATTTAAGAGCCAAAATGATAGAAATTGCAGAAGTTTCACAACTAATGGATGCCAAAAACGCACTTGCTAAAATCAGCGATGATGAGTTGTTAAAATATGCGCAAGATTGGAGCAAGGGTGTCAAATTTGCTACCCCGATTTTCGAGGGAATTATTCCAGAGGATTTTGAGAGATTATTTGCTATGGCAAATATAGATCCAGATGGTAAAACTGAGCTTTATGATGGACGCACGGGCGAAAAGATTAAAGAGCGCGTAAATGTTGGTTGTATGTATTATTTAAAACTTCACCATTTAGTTGATGAAAAAGTCCATGCCAGAAGCACCGGTCCATACTCTCTTGTTACGCAACAACCTGTTGGCGGAAAGGCACTAGCCGGCGGTCAAAGACTTGGAGAGATGGAGGTTTGGGCGCTTGAAGCTTATGGCGCAGCGTATACATTGCGCGAAATGCTTACTATAAAATCCGATGATGTGGATGGGCGACTTCAAGCCTACAAAGCATTGACTCGTGGCGAAAATGTCCCTGTGGCTGGTGTTCCAGAGACATTCTTTGTTTTAACAAAAGAGTTAAAGTCATTGGCGCTTAATGTTGAGATATATGGAAAAGGTAATGACGATGAGTAACGAATTAAAAGTTATTGAAGTAAAAGAAGATAGACGTCCAAAAGATTTTGACGCGGTTAAAATTTCGCTTGCAAGCCCAGATGAAATTCGCTCATGGAGTTATGGCGAAGTTAAAAAACCAGAAACAATCAACTATCGCACATTAAAGCCCGAGCGAGACGGGCTTTTTTGCGCCAAAATTTTTGGTCCAGTGCGCGATTATGAGTGTCTTTGTGGTAAATATAAGAAAATGCGATTTAAAGGGCATAAATGCGAAAAATGTGGCGTAGAGATTACCACTTCAAAAGTGCGCCGTTCGCGAATGGGTCACATTGAGCTTGTTACCCCTGTGGCGCATATTTGGTATGTAAATTCATTGCCTAGCCGTATCGGAACGCTTTTGAATATAAAAATGAAAGATTTAGAGCGCGTACTTTATTATGAAGCCTATATTGTTGATAATCCAGGCGAGGCTTATTATGATAACGAGGCTTCAAAAAGAGTAGAAAAGTATGAAGTTTTAAACGAAGAACAGTATCAGTTTTTAAATAATCGCTACTCTAGCACCGGTTTTAGTGCGAAAATGGGTGGCGAGATTATTCGCGATATGTTGGCTGAATTTGATCTGATTGAAAATTTAAATCGCCTAAAAGAGGAGATGGAAAATACAAACTCAGAAGCCAAAAAGAAAATTATCATTAAGCGTCTAAAAGTTATCGAAAGCTTTGCAAACTCAGGCAATCGTCCAGAGTGGATGATGATCACCGTGTTGCCTGTGTTACCTGCTGATTTACGTCCGCTTGTTAGCCTTGATGGTGGCAAATTTGCTGTTTCTGATGTCAACGATCTATATCGCCGTGTCATAAATAGAAATACACGTTTAAAAAGATTGATGGAGCTTGATGCGCCGGAGATTATTATCCGCAATGAAAAACGTATGCTTCAAGAAGCAGTAGATGCGCTGTTTGATAATGGTCGTCGCGCAAATGCTGTAAAGGGCGCAAATAAACGTCCGCTAAAATCTTTAAGTGAGATTATTAAAGGAAAACAAGGTCGTTTCCGTCAAAATTTGCTTGGAAAACGCGTCGATTTTTCAGGGCGTTCTGTTATTGTTGTCGGTCCAAATTTAAATATGGATCAGTGTGGTTTGCCTAAAACAATGGCGTTAGAGCTATTTAAACCACATCTTATCGCTCGTTTGCAAGAAAAGGGTTATGCGACCACAGTAAAGCAAGCCAAAAAGATGATTGAAGATAGAGTAAATGAAGTTTGGGAGTGCTTGCAAGAGGTCGTAAAAGACTATCCGATTATGCTAAACCGCGCGCCGACACTTCACAAAATGTCTATTCAGGCGTTTCACCCTGTGCTTGTTGAGGGTAAAGCGATCAAACTTCATCCGCTTGTTTGTGCCGGATTTAATGCTGACTTTGATGGAGACCAAATGGCAGTGCATGTTCCACTTAGCCAAGAGGCGATCGCTGAGTGTAAAATTTTGATGCTTAGCTCGATGAATATCTTGCTTCCTGCTAGTGGAAAAGCGGTTTCTGTACCTAGCCAAGATATGGTTTTGGGAATTTATTATCTATCGCTTGAAAAAGAAAATGCCCTTGGTACAAACAAAATTTTTGCTAGCGTTGATGAAGTTCTTTTGGCGGTAGAGGCTGGTTTTTTGGATATTCACGCTAAAATCAAGACGATTATTGATGGGCAGACTCTATTTACAACTGCTGGTCGTTTAATCATCAAATCCATCATGCCAGATTACATAAATGAAAATATATGGAACAAGGTCTTAAAGAAAAAAGATATCTCAAATTTGGTAGATATGGTCTATAAAAATAGCGGCTTTAAAGAGACGGCTAAATTTTTGGATAGTCTTAAAAATTTAGGTTACGAATCAGCTACAAAAGCGGGAATTTCGATCTCTGTTGGCGATATTTTGGTGCCAAAAATGAAAGGCAAATATATTGATGAAGCAAGAGCGCGCGTAAAAGAGATTCAGGATCAATACGGCACAGGGCTTTTAACAGATAACGAACGTCGCAATAAAATCGTTGATATTTGGACAGATACTAATAGTAAAGTCGCAAATGAGATGATGAATTTGATTAAAAATGATAAAGGCGGATTCAACTCTATCTATATGATGGCAGATTCTGGTGCTCGTGGTAGCGCAAACCAAATTCGTCAATTGGCTGGTATGCGTGGTTTGATGTCTAAACCAGACGGCTCGATTATCGAAACACCTATTGTTTCAAATTTCCGCGAAGGTCTAAACGTTTTAGAGTATTTTATTTCCACTCACGGCGCACGTAAAGGTTTAGCAGATACCGCGCTAAAAACGGCAAACGCTGGATATTTGACACGTAAACTAATTGACGTGGCGCAAAATGTAAAAGTAACAATGGATGATTGTGGTACGCACGAAGGTATTGAAATCACAGAAATTTCAGAAAATGGCGAGTTGATTGAGAGCTTAGAAGATAGAATCACAGGGCGCGTTTTGCGAGATGATGTGATTGATCCAATTACAAATGAAATTTTATTCCCGCAAGGCACTTTAATTGATGAAGAAAAGGCAAAAACAATCGTAGATGCAGGTATAAAAACAGTAAGCATTCGCACGCCGATTACTTGCAAAGCGCCAAAAGGCGTATGTTCTAAATGCTATGGTGTAAATTTGAGCGAAGGCAAGCTTGTAAAACCGGGCGAAGCTGTTGGAATTATCGCCGCACAATCAATCGGCGAACCAGGAACTCAGCTTACGCTTAGAACATTCCACCAAGGTGGAACCGCTTCAACAGAGCAACAAGACCGCCAAGTAGTCGCTAAAAAAGAGGGTTTTATTAGATATTACAATCTAAACGTCTATGAAAATGGTGGCAAGCGTATCGTCGCAAACCGCCGAAATGCGGCAATTTTGCTTGTTGAACCAAAAATCAAAGCGCCTTTTGATGGAGTTGTAGAAATTCAAACAACGCATGAAGAGATGGTGATTATCGTAAAATCAGCCAATGACGAGACTAAATATAGCATTAAAAAGCACAATGTTATTAAACCAACAGAGCTTGCAGGTGTTAGTGGTAAGATTGAAGGAAAATTTTATATTCCGCATGAAAGTGGCTATGAAGTAAAAGAGAACGGCTCGATTTTGGAGATTATAAAAGAGGGCTGGACTGTGCCAAATCGTATCCCGTATGCTGGTGAAATTTTAGTTGCTGATGGCGCGCCGATTAGTCAAGTGGTAAAAGCATCTGCAAAAGGGACACTAAAATATTTGATCTTAAAGGGTGATTATTTAGAGAGATTAAAAGATATTAAAAAAGATCACGAAGTCCAAGAAAAGGGTCTTTTTGTAATTATCTCTGATGAGAATGGGCGCGAAGCAGCGCGTCATTATATCCCGCGCGATTCTGTGATTAGGTTAAAAGATGGCTCTGAGGTAAATACCGGCGATATCATCTCAAAACCAAAGAGTGAAGATAGAAGCGTTATTGCGCAGTGGGATCCATATTCAAATCCAGTTATCGCAGAAATTTCAGGCGTTGTCGCATTTGAGGATATTGAGCCAGGATTTAGCGCTACAGAACAATATGATGAAAATACGGGTCAAACACGTTTGATTATCAATGAATATCTACCGCAGGGCGTAAAACCAGCGATTATTATTGCGGGCGAAAATGACAAAACTATGCGCTATCAATTAGAACCAAAAACTACTATTTTGGTAAGCGATGGCGCGAATGTAAATTTGGCTGATACTTTAGCGAAAGTTCCAAAAGCGGTTGCAAAATCAAAAGATATCACCGGTGGTCTTCCACGAGTTAGTGAGCTATTTGAAGCTAGAAAGCCAAAAAATACAGCGGTTGTTGCAGAGATTGATGGTATTGTTAGATTTGATAAGCCTCAGCGCACAAAAGAGCGCATTGTAATAGAGTCAAATGATGGCACAACAGCTGAGTATTTAATAGATAAAAATCACCAAATTCAAGTGCGTGCAGGCGAATTTGTCCATGCTGGCGAGAAGCTAACCGATGGCACTGTTAGTTCAGATGATATTTTGAGAATTTTGGGCGAAAAAGCTTTGCATTATTATTTGATTAGTCAAATTCAACAAGTATATCGTTCACAAGGCGTTGCGATTAATGATAAACATATTGAAATTATAGTTTCTCAAATGTTGCGTCAAGTTAAAATCATCGATAGTGGAAATACAAATTTCATCATTGGAGATTTAGTTAGTAGGCGCAAATTTAAAGAAGAAAATGAGCGAATTATCAAGATGGGGGGCGAACCAGCGATTGCTGAGCCTATGTTGCTTGGTGTTACACGTGCTGCTATCGGTAGTGATAGTATGATCTCAGCCGCTTCATTCCAAGAGACAACAAAGGTATTAACAGAAGCATCTATTTCTGGACGATTTGATTATCTTGAAGATTTGAAAGAAAACGTAATTTTAGGACGCAAAATTCCAGTAGGAACAGGGCTTCATAGAGAAGAAGATATAAATTTAAAAGAACAAGATTAAAAATTTGGTGGGTTGAATTTGATTAAATTTCAAATTTGACCCTTATAAATTTGAAATTTAATTTAAAATAAATTTCAAACTAGATTAAGTTAAATTTGAGTAAAATCCGAACTCTTTTTTAATAAATTTAATGATGAAAGGAAAGAAATGCCAACCATAAATCAATTGGTAAGAAAAGAGCGCAAAAAAGTGACTGAAAAGTCAAAATCTCCTGCGCTAAAAAATTGTCCTCAAAGAAGAGGTGTATGCACGAGAGTTTATACAACAACTCCTAAAAAACCAAACTCAGCTTTAAGAAAAGTTGCAAAAGTTAGATTAACTAGTGGTTTTGAAGTAATTAGCTATATAGGTGGTGAAGGACACAACCTACAAGAGCACTCGATTGTGCTTGTTCGTGGCGGTCGTGTTAAAGACTTACCTGGTGTTAAATATCACATTGTTCGTGGCGCACTTGATACTGCTGGTGTTGCAAAACGTACGGTTTCACGTTCTAAATACGGCGCGAAACGCCCTAAAAATTAGGCTTTAGCAAAATACAGACAAGCTATAAATTTGAGCTTTGTTTGAGTAAAATTTAAATTTGAAGGAATAAAAATGAGAAGAAGAAAAGCTCCTGTAAGAGAAGTTTTGCCAGATCCAATATACGGCAATAAAGTAATCACTAAATTTATTAATTCACTTATGTATGATGGCAAGAAAAGTGTCGCGACAGAGATTATGTATGGCGCACTTGAATTAATTGAAAAGAAAAATCAAGAGACAAAAGGTATTGATGTATTTAATGATGCGATAGAAAATGTAAAACCTATCATGGAAGTAAAATCACGCAGAATCGGTGGTGCGACTTATCAAGTCCCAGTTGAGGTTCGTCCTGCTCGCCAGCAAGCTTTGGCTATTAGATGGCTAATTTCATTTTCACGCAAAAGAAGTGAGCGTACAATGATTGAGCGTTTGGCTTATGAGTTGCTTGACGCCGCAAATTCAAAAGGTTCATCATTTAAGAAAAAAGAAGACACCTACAAGATGGCAGAAGCCAATAAGGCATTTGCACACTATAGATGGTAAAAAGGAGTTAAAATGGCAAGAAAAACCCCTTTACATATGGTTAGAAACATCGGTATTGCCGCTCATATTGACGCTGGTAAAACAACAACTAGCGAGAGAATTCTATTCTTTACTGGAATGAGCCACAAGATCGGTGAGGTTCATGAAGGTGCTGCGACAATGGACTGGATGGAGCAGGAGCGTGAGCGCGGTATTACAATTACATCAGCGGCGACTACTTGCTTTTGGAATGAACACCAAATAAATTTGATTGACACCCCAGGTCACGTTGATTTTACTATTGAAGTTGAACGTTCAATGCGTGTATTAGATGGCGCAATCTCTGTTTTTTGTTCTGTTGGTGGGGTTCAGCCTCAATCGGAAACCGTTTGGAGACAAGCAAATAAATATCATGTTCCGCGTATAGTTTTTGTAAATAAAATGGATCGTGTCGGCGCAAATTTCTACAATGTAGAACAACAAATCAAAGATCGTCTAAAAGCAAATCCTGTTCCGATTCAAATCCCTATCGGCGCAGAAGATACTTTTAAAGGTGTGATTGATTTAGTTCAAATGAGAGCCCTGACTTGGGACGATACAAAAGGTCCAGGTATGCCTGATGTTGGTGAAATCCCGGCTGAACTACAAGAAAAAGCAGAAGAGTATCGCGCGAAATTAATTGAAGCTATTGCTGAGAGTGATGAAAATTTGATGGAAAAATACTTTGCTGGTGAAGAGCTAAGTATTGAAGAGATTAAGGGCGGTATCAAAAAAGGTTGCCTTGATTTAGTGATTATTCCTATGCTTTGCGGAACAGCATTTAAAAACAAAGGCATTCATCCATTGCTTGATGCGGTTGTAGATTATCTACCTGCACCTGATGAAGTACCTGATATCAAAGGTCAATACGAAGATGGCAAAGAAGTTCAGGTAAGCTCAACAGATGATGGCGAATTTGCTGGTTTGGGCTTTAAAATTATGACCGATCCATTTGTAGGACAGCTAACGTTTGTGCGTGTTTATCGTGGCATATTGGAGAGTGGTAGCTATGTGCTAAACACTGGAAAAGGTAAAAAAGAGCGCATCGGACGACTTTTGAGAATGCACTCAAACAAACGCGAAGAGATTAAAGAGCTTTACGCTGGCGAGATTGGCGCGATTGTTGGATTAAAAGATACGCTTACTGGTGATACTTTGGCTAGTGAAAAAGATAAGGTTATTTTGGAGAGAATGGAATTCCCTGATCCGGTTATTAGTGTCGCAGTTGAGCCAAAAACAAAAGCCGATCAAGAAAAAATGGGTATTGCTTTACAAAAACTTGCACAAGAAGATCCAAGCTTCCGCGTAGCAACTGATGAAGAGAGCGGACAAACGATTATTAGTGGTATGGGTGAATTGCACCTTGAAATTATCGTTGATAGAATGTTGCGCGAATTTAAAGTTGAAGCAGAGGTTGGACAACCGCAAGTTGCATATCGTGAAACTATTCGCAAAACCGTTGAACAAGAGTATAAATACGCTAAACAATCAGGCGGTCGCGGTCAATACGGACACGTATATTTACGCCTAGAGCCACTTGAACCAGGTAGCGGATACGAATTTGTTAATGACATCAAAGGTGGCGCGATTCCAAAAGAGTATATTCCGGCTGTTGATAAAGGTTGCCAAGAGGCACTTCAAAGCGGTGTTTTGGCGGGATATCCTGTCGAAGATGTAAAAGTTACTGTTTTTGATGGAAGTTATCACGAAGTAGATAGCTCTGAAATGGCATTTAAATTGGCGGCATCAATGGGCTTTAAAGAGGGTGCTAGAAAAGCTGGTGCTGTAATACTTGAACCTGTGATGAAAGTAGAAGTTGAAACACCAGAAGAGTATATGGGCGATGTTATTGGCGATTTAAATAAACGTCGCGGTCAAGTTAATAATATGGGTGAACGTGGCGGAAATAAAGTTATTGATGCGTTTTGTCCATTGGCACAAATGTTTGGTTACTCGACTGATTTGCGCTCTCAAACACAAGGTCGCGCGACATATTCTATGGAATTTGATCACTATGATGAAGTTCCTAAAAATGTAGCTGATGAAATTATAAAGAAAAGAAACGGCTAAATTTATGGGCGAATTTGCTTCGCCCATTTTTTATATTAAATTTTATATTAACTAGTTATTAGAATGACTTTTGCAAAATATCGCAAATAATTAAACTAAATTTTTTATTCTATTTTGTCCTCGTAGCTCAGCCGGATAGAGCGCAAAATTCCTAATTTTGAGGCCACAAGTTCGAATCTTGTCGGGGACACCAT
>CAUUFG010000038.1:0-13750 GCA_963544335.1 uncultured Campylobacter sp. | reverse complement strand
AATATATCCTTTTGAGGGGAGGTATTTTGCAAATTTATATGTTTCAAACATCTAACAAAACAGGTCACGCAACAGACATCAGTGACAGCTATGGCTTAGCCCACTACTGCGCGGTTTTGCAAACTTTAATTTAAGCGCGCTGATTTTGCAAATGTTTATTCAAATTCACCCAGTTTTGCGGAAAATTTAGTGGCGTTTGCTTTGCGTGTAGTTAGTAAAATTTTACGTCTAAATAGGCGATTTTGTGGTAGTTGTGTTGCGTCTGCGGAAAATTTGGTGCAGAAATTTATGGAAGTTGTGCAGAAATTTGACGGCTAGAACGACGATTATGGTTGCTAGGCAGTTTAGCAAGAAATTTAGCAGTTAAAATTAGTTCGATTTGGCGGAGAAATTTAGTTGCAATTACGAGGCTATTTGAGGAGAAATTTGTGGCGGTTGATAAGTACTTGGCGACTAAATTTTAGTGGCGATTTTATAGCTTAAGTAGTGAGCGATTTTGCATGGTTTGTGTTTGTTTGGTTTATAATGGCTAAGTCAGCTTGAAATTTGTTTTGATTTGATTTTTTTGCTGGTGCTATTAATTTTGTTTTGATTGGGGCTGGATTAAATTTGCTCTACTATTTATGGGTTTATTTTTGCTTTTTGTTAAACAAGCTTGAGTTTTACATTATTTTATATTGTTTGGCTTTGTGTTGATATTTTTACTTGCTTAATTTGTATTTTCAAACACAAATATCCAAAGTATCTTTTGAGATATCCTCACGGATAAATTTCTTGACATTTAAAAAACTGCTCCTTTTTTATTCTTTTATTTTTTTGTTTTTGTTGTTGATTGTAATTAGATTGATAACCTTAAGTTTTTTTAAAAAAGTCCAACATGCAAATGCAAAAATTTGACAAAAAATCTCTATTTAAAATGCTACTTGTATGAGTGCAAATTCTTAACCTAGCTTAAACAAAATTGCAAAGCGAGTTTTTAAAGGCTTAACTTTGCAAAATGAGTCAAATTTATTTTTTAAAACAACTTGTAATTTTTAAGAAAATAAGAAAAATTTTGAATTTTCATCTCAAATTTTCTTAGCTTTTCCACCATTTTTCAAATTTGTTTTCGCCATAAATTTGACAGATTTGCCCTATTTTTGGATACATCAACTCATACACTCCATCTTGGCTAAAATTTTCCATTGCAAAATATGGCTCATTCCACGGGTGAGCTGAAAGTCTAAAACGACTATTATGGCCTGCAATGACGCGTTTTGCGCCGATTTCACGCGCAATTTTATCGGTAAGCGGCGGACGCGAATGCAAACCTTGCCACGCAAGATTATATTGTCCGCACTCAAGCATAGCAAGATCAAAGCCGCCAAATTTTTCCCTAATTTTGCCAAAAATCGCGCCATATCCAGTATCGCCACTAACGTAGATACGTTGCGAATTATTTTCAAAAATAAAGCCACCCCAAAGAGTAACGTTTCTCATAAATCCGCGCCCAGAAAAGTGCTGTCCAGGCGTAAAATGCACACGCAATCCATCAAATCGCGCACTTTGCCCCCAATCAAATTCGTAAATTTTCCCAGCCTCCACACCCCAATTTTCAAGATAACTTCCGACACCAAGCCCGCAAATTAGGCACTTATAACGCCCTTGCATCGCGCGAATTGTCGCATAATCTAAATGATCGTAATGATCGTGCGTAATCGCCAAAATATCAATATCACCAAAATCCTCCACACTAAAAATAGACGTCCCAGCAAATGCGCGATTTGCAAACCAAACAGGCGCGGCAAAGTCCGAAAACACGGGGTCAATCAAAATTTTTACGCCACCAAATTTGATGAAATAACTAGAGTGTCCTAGCCAAGTAACAGAATTTTCAGGCGCACTCAAATAGCACTCTTTAATAGCGGGAAGCACCATTTTAGGGATAGCACGCGAAGTATCAGCAGTAAAATAACGCCACCATGTGCGTAAAATATTGTGCTTTTTGTTTAAAATTTCGTTTGATTGTTGCGACGTGAATGCGCCATTTTTAAAATTTGGCGAGTGCAAAATCCGATATGAACGAATTTGGTTTGAAATTTGAGTTGAAATTTGCTTTGCAGGTTGCGATAAATTATGCGTAAAATCAGCAAAATTTTTTGTATTATCTTGCTGATTTTGTTCCTTTTGGCTATCTAAATTCTCAATCAATGATCGATTTGCAATAAAATTATCAACAGTTGATAAATTTGGTTTATCAGATTGATTTTTGTCTAAATTTTGCAAGTTTGCTACAACAAAAACATTATCATCTTTAGCGATCAAATTTGAGCTAGGATTTAGCTTTAAAATATCGTCATTTCTCCAATCTCATAACGAGTTTGCGCCTTTTCATCATCACTTAAAACATAATAATCATCGCGCAAAATAAGAAAATCGCGCCCATTTTGACGCAAAATTTCATCAAATTTTATATCTCATTTTTGTTTATCATTGCAAATTTTATCATCCAAATTAGGCGCACGACCCATTCGTTTAAAAGCATACGCGCCAATGCCACCGCAACCAATCGCACCGCCAATCCCCAAAATTTTCAAAGCACCAATAAACCGCCGTCTATTCATATTTTAAATTTCCTTAGCCAAATTTCTACAAAATTTCGCGCGATTTTAATCTGGCTATTTAAATATTTTTAAAATTTGTACTAGATAAAATTTCTCAAAATTTACTCTTCTCAAGTAATATTAAAAAAATATTTTAAGTTTTATTTAATAAAAAGGTTATAAAATTACGCCCAAATTTTTCACAACAAGGAGCTAGAAATGGCAAAATTTATCTGGTTTTTTATCGCTATTATCGGTGCTTTTGCGTTTGGAACGCTAGCACTTCACAAAGGCGAAAGCATCAACGCGATATGGCTAGTTACAGCCGCAATCTGCATCTATGCGATTGGCTACCGATTTTATGGGCGTTTCATCGCGCAAAAAGTGCTCAAACTAGACGCCGCGCGCGCAACACCTGCTTATATTCACAACGATGGGAAAAATTTCACCCCGACAAATAAATATGTCCTTTTTGGACATCATTTTGCCGCGATCGCTGGGGCTGGACCGCTTGTAGGGCCAGTGCTTGCTGCGCAAATGGGCTATTTACCGAGCATGATTTGGCTACTTGTTGGCGTTGTTTTAGCGGGTGCGGTGCAAGATTTTATTATCCTTGTTATTTCGTCGCGCCACGATGGCAAGAGTCTTGGCGAGATGATAAAAATGGAGATGGGAAACACAGCTGGAAGCATTATTATGCTTGGAATTTTCTTTATTATGATAATGCTTGTGGCGATTTTGGCGATGGTTGTTGTAAAGGCATTGGCAAATTCGCCATGGGGACTTTTTACCATCACGATGACAATTCCAATCGCGCTAATTATGGGAATTTGGATGCGTTTTATCCGTCCTGGGCGCGTAGTGGAAGCGTCAATTATAGGTGCTGTTTTGTTGCTCGTGGCTATTTGGGGCGGCGGGGTTATCATAGAAAATCCTGAACTAAAAGCGTTTTTTACATTGAGCGAAAAGGCCCTTGCAATCGCGCTTATCATATATGGATTTTTAGCGGCTGTTTTGCCTGTGTGGCTACTTTTAGCACCGCGCGATTATTTAAGCACATTTTTAAAACTCGGCGTTATTTTCTCAATGGCGATCGCGATTATCGTCGTAGCACCGCAGATTAAAATGCCAGCGATTACAAATTTAATCGACGGCACAGGGCCCGTTTTTGCTGGGTCAATTTTTCCATTTTTGTTTGTTACGATCGCGTGCGGGGCGATTAGCGGGTTTCACTCTCTTGTCTCTAGCGGAACGACACCAAAAATGGCGCAAAATGAAAAACATATGCTTTTTATCGGATATGGCGCAATGTTGATGGAGAGCTTAACTGGCGTAATGGCGTTAATTGCGGCGGTGATTTTAACCCCTGGATTATACTTTGCTATCAATTCACCGGCTGGATTTTTAGGACACGATTTAGTTAGCGCGACAGAGGCGATAAGAAATTTAGGCTTTGTTATAACGCCTGAAGAAATTTCAAATTTAGCAATCAACATAGGCGAAGATAACATTCTTTCACGCACAGGCGGAGCACCTACATTTGCCATCGGTCTTGCCCTACTCTTTCACGAAATTTTTGGCGGAGTTGCGATGATGCCTTATTGGTATCACTTTGCCATTTTGTTTGAAGCGCTCTTTATTTTAACTACGGTTGATGCTGGCACGCGCGTGGGTCGATTTATGATTCAAGATATCATTAGCAATGTTTATCGCCCAGCAGGCAACTCAAAAAGCATATTTTGGGGTATTATCGCAACTGCGATTTGTAGTGGAGGCTGGGGATATCTACTACATAGTGGGCTAAATGATCCAATGGGCGGAATTTATACTTTATGGCCACTTTTTGGTATCTCAAATCAAATGCTAGCCTGCATTGCGCTCATGTTTGCAACGGTGATTTTGTTTAAAAAAGGCTTGGCGAAATTTAGTTTTATCACGATAATTCCAGGGCTTTGGGTACTAATTACGACGGTTTTAGCAGGTATAGCAAAGCTTCTACCAGCAAATGGGGAACGCATTCACGATACAATCAGCCATGTCGCAAAAATCAGCGAACTAAAGGCAAAATTGCCAAATTTAACAGATCCGGCAACAATCGCAAAAACCAAGGCATTGATTTTTAACAATACCCTTGATGCGGTGCTTTGCACGATTTTTATAGTGATAATTTTTGTGATGCTTTTTCAAACAATTAAAGTCTGCACGAAAATTTTACACGGAGATAAAAACAGCTATCCACTACGTGAAAGCAAATACGAAAGTGCGAAAAATTATCTAAATTTAAACGGTGGTGCAAGATGAAATTTATTAAAAAATTTAGCCAAGTGTATGAGCATTTAGACAATGTTTTGGGGACGATTTTAGGTATGCCAAATTATGAAAAATATATTGAACACGTTCACGAGTTTCATCCAGAAAAGACCCCTTTAAGCAAAAAAGAATTTTATAAAGAATATCAAGATTCAAAAGACGGCAAGATCAATCGTTGTTGTTAAATTATCATCAAATTTTAGTCTCCATTTGCGAAAAATAGGAGACTAAAAGCTCATATAATTTTCAAAAAATAAAATAATTAATATCATTTATTTTTATCTTTTTTTAAAAAAAAGTATAGTATTATCCGCGACATTATTTTTAACAATAACGGAGAAATTTGATGCGAGTTTTTGTTGCATTTTTAATGGCTTTTATAACGTTTGCGTTTGCGAGAGTAGATGATTATTACGCTGAGTCGAAAATAATAAAAGATCTCATAAATGAGAGTATTTCGCTTTATGAAAAAGGCGATAATTTAGGCGCAAAAAAACTTGCCGAAGATGCATATTTTCAGCATTTTGAAAATATGGAGGGACCTGCCGCGCGCAATGTTGGGCGACGCGCGATCTCAATGGAACGTAAATTTACCACACTTCGTCGCTATTACAAAGAAAAAGTCGATATAAAAAAGATAAAGGCGTTGGTTGATGGATTGTATTTTGATTTAGACGAAGTTGTTCCGCTAATCCAAAATGGTTTTAAACTCTCAGCGGAGGTTGGCGATACAAATTTCGATCAAGAAAAGGCAAAACTATCCGCACGCGAAGCTGAAAAAGGACGTATGGCCGCAGCGGATGATATTTTTGCGCGAATAAATGGCGAAAACGCGAGAACAAACGATGAAAATAGTTCTGCAGAAATTGAAATTTCATCACAAAAACAAGAGCAACACAATCAAACGCAAAATGAACAAAATGTAGAAAAAATGGCTCAAAAAGATGATATTTCGACGCTTGCATCAAATGACGAAGCGGTTGCTAATCTACAAAGTGCAACAGCAATTGATCCAAAACTACAAGCGTTATACGATAATATTTCGCTCAAATTTGACGAAACCGCGATTGCTTTTAGAGAGAAAAATATCGCCGAAAGTAAGCGTTTATTAGATGATGCACTCTTTAATGATTATAGAAATTCAAAACTAGAAATAGCGATCAATAAATTTACAAAAAATGGCCTAGATCAACAAATCCAACAATCTATTCGCAAAGTTCGCTCCGAACTTGATTCAAATATCACAGAGCGCGATTTGCGCGCTAAATTTGAAGAGATTGAAAATAAACTTTTTGACGCGCTTTTATTAATCCCAAATGATCAAATTTCGCAAATTAGAGTCGCTGGTTTTGATGCTACAACTCAAAATACAACAGATTATAAAAGTGTCGCTAGTGAAATTTCACAAGCTACAAATAAGCTCTTGCAAAACTACGGTGATGTCGCTACTAAAGCATCAATCGACGAACTCCAAGCAATATATTTAGATACTTTTGAAGCCACAGGAATGGAGAATAAAGTAGGCGCTATTGATACATCATTAAAGCTAAAAATTGAGAGCTATTTTACAAAAGGCGTCGCACTCATAAAATCTAGGGCGTCAAAAGATGAGCTAAAAAAATGTTTTGACGAACTAAACGAATTAGTAGCAATCGCAGCCGAAAAGACAAGCTCATCAACGCCATGGGTGCTATTTTTATCATCATTTAGCATACTTTTGCGCGAAGGACTTGAAGCGCTAATTATCATCGTAGCGATTGTTTCATTCTTAATCCAAAGCGGCAATAAAAAAAGATTAAATTTAGTATATTCTGCGATTTTTAGCGGTGTATTTTTGAGCTTTGTTACGGCATTTGTCATCTATTATGCATTTAGGAGTGTTGCAGGTCAGTTTAGAGAGCTTTTAGAGGGGGTTACATTTTTAATAGCCGTTTTTTTATTGCTTTATGTTGCGTTTTGGATGTTACATAAAGCAAGCGATCAAAAATGGGCTACATCTCTTAAAACAAAAGCTTCTGGGGCGATTAGTTCAGGAGAAAGCAAAGCTCTTTGGATTAGCGTATTTTTGGCAGTATTTAGAGAGGGCGCTGAGTGTGTACTATTTTATCAAGCGTTACTTTTTGATGCAAATACAAGTGCGGATTTTGGCGCGATTTTTGGCGGTTTAGGTGTCGCGTTTGCAACACTAATAGTGCTCTATTTTGCACTAAAAACAGGTGCGATAAAAATTCCTGTAAAGCTATTTTTTAGCGCAACTTCATATGTCATATTTGTATTATGCGTGATTTTTACAGGCAAAGGTATTGCTGAATTAATAGAGGGAAAAATTTTCACACCGACATTTACAGGTATTAAATTTAGTCAAATTCCCGATCTTGGAATTTATCCATATTATGAGACGATAATCCCACAAATTTTAGTATGCGCCACAATTATAATAGGTGTCGTAATTACAAAAAAGCTATCAAAGGCGCGACGTTGAGTTTAGGTTTTTATGGCGAAATTTACCGTTTCGCCCCCTGTCGCTAGGACAAATTTAATTAATTTTTTTAAGGAGACATAATGAAAAAGATCTTTTCTAGTTTTGCGTTAGCATCATTATTACTTTCAAATCTAGCATTTGCAGGTGAAGTTCCAATCGGCGATCCAATCGAGAAAAACGGCATGGAGATAGCAGCTGTTTATCTACAGCCAATCGAAATGGAACCACGCGGTATTGATAGAGCAGCGAGCGATTCAGATATTCACCTAGAGGCTGATATTCACGCGCTAAAAGGCAACAAAAACGGCTTCCCAGAGGGATTTTGGATGCCATATTTAACGATCGCTTATCAGCTTAAAAATTTAGACACAGGCAAAGTACAAAAAGGCACACTAATGCCGATGGTAGCTGATGATGGCCCACACTATGGCGCAAACATCAAAATGGAAAATGGCGTCGGCAACTACGAGCTAGTTTTTGCTATCGAAAGCCCTGAAAAACAAGGTTTTGGTCGCCACGTAGATGAAGAAACAGGTGTTGGCAAGTGGTTTGAGCCATTTACTACAACTTACAAATTTAAATATCTAGGAAAACCTGAGAAATAAATTTTAGGGGAGTTTTCCCCTAAGAAATTTAAAGGAGTTTAATGTCTATATACTTTCTGCACTTTTTAAACGCTTTTTTACCCGCAAGCCTATTCATATTTTTTTTTGCTAGAGATGAGAAATTTTACCGCACTTTAATCTTAATATTAGCTGGAGCTACATTTGGCTATTTTGGCTATAAAATTTCACTCACAATTCAAGGTGGCTTAAAAAATCTCTACCTATCTGTAAACATAATCTATCTATCGATTTTTGCACTGTTTTGGATATTTGCGCTGAAATTTAAAGGCGCACAAATAGTAAAATTTGCATTGATTTTTGCCATAGGTTTTGCAAGCTCAATTGAGTATTTTTACATCAGTAATGGTTTTGCCATTTTTACGCAAAAATTATTAGATAGCATAAGTGTAAATAATCTCGCTCTCATTTTGAGTGGATTTATCATAAGCATAGCTATATTTTTTACACTCAAATTTGCGCGTCAAATTTTAACAAATAGGCTCTTTTTTGGCGTGGCTGGAGCTGGATTTTTGCTAATTAATGCATTGAAATTTATCGCAGAAATTCTACTTTTCGCCATGAAAAAAGGTGCAATAAATCCGGATTTAGCAAATGGATTAATGCTCTCATTTATCTCGAAAATGAAGTATTATTCGCACTTTTTTATTTACATTTATGTTGCATTTTTTATTTTATGTGCGATTTTATTGCTAATGCACCAGATTAAAAACGTGCAAAAAAAAGGTATTTTAGACATCAAATTTCGCCAAAATTTAGCCTACAACAGCGCGATAAAAAATAACGTAACGACGATACTTTTATCCAGCGTATTTATACTTAGCGTATATTTATATTTTGATTTATACGCTTCTAAACCGCTTCAAATCGACGAGCCAACAATCGTAGAACCTAATGGCGGTGGCGAGTTCGTATTTGACATAAAAGAGCTAGCAGATAACAAGCTTCATCGCTACGCTTATATCACCGATGAGGGCAAAACGATCCGATTTTTTTTAATCAGCAAATACAAAGATCGCATCGTGCCGGTGGCTGTTTTTGATAGCTGCATGATTTGTGGCGATAAAGGCTACATTAAAAAAGGCGATGAGTTGATTTGCATCTCTTGCAACGTGAGAATTTTCTCGCCAAGCGTAGGCAAACCAGGTGGTTGCAACCCTATTCCTTTTAATTTCTTAGTGGAAAATGGCACTCTAAAAATCCCATTTAAAGAGATAGCGCAAGGCGCAAATTACTTTAGTGAAATTCGCGAAAAAGTAGTGATTGACCCTGTTTCAAAAAAAGAGTTGATAAATTTAGACGCGAAATTTAACTACATTTTTGGCGATAAAACGTATTTTTTCCAGAGCGAAGAGAATAAAGAAGAATTCATCAAAGATCCTGAAAAATACGGCGCGAAATTAAATAGCGCATACTTTCGCGTACAAGGACATCATTAATGTTAGCTAAAATCATAAAATCATCAATTAAAGGCAACAAAACGCAGAAATTTCTCGCGTTTTTAACAATATTTCTCGCCTCGCTTTTAATCAGCGCGATGTTAAATATAACACTAGGAATCGGCAACGAAATTTCAAAAGAGTTGCGAAAATACGGATCAAATATTCTAGTTTTACCAAAAGGAAACGCCCTTAGCATTGATATTGGGACACAAAAATTTGAACCGCTAAAAAACGAAAATTATCTAGATGAGAGTGATTTACACCTGATAAAAGAGATTTTTTGGCGAAATAATGTCGTAGGTTTCGTGCCATTTTTGACCGCAAAAACAGAAATTTCAGGTAAAAAAGTAGAATTAATCGGCACGTATTTTGATAAAAATGTGCCGATCACAGATGAAGAGGATTTTAAAACAGGCGTAAAAAACATATTTGGCTACTGGAAAATAGATGGTGAATTTCCAGATGATAATAACACTAGCCAAACGCTAATCGGAGATGAATTAGCACATGATTTAGGGCTAAAAATCGGCGATGAGATAGATTTAAAAGGGCTTAAAATAAAAATCACAGGCGTGCTAAGTTACGCTGGTGAATATGAAAACAAGCTTATCGCGCCTATAAAATTAGCGCAAATTTTAGCCTCAACACCGCAAAAAAATTTGATCGGCAAGGTAGAAAAAGTAGAGGTCTCCGCTCTTACAATCCCAGAAGATGACCTAAGCCTAAAAGCGCGTAGAAATTCGCGCGAATTAGACCAGCTAGAATACGACAAGTGGTATTGCACCGCCTATGTTAGCTCAATCGCATTTCAAATAGAAGAAGATTATAAAAGCGTAGTCGCCAAACCGCAGCTTCAAATTTCAGACGCAGAAAGCGCAGTCGTAGGTAAAATCCAATCCTTAATGGGCGTAGTAAGCATAATCTCGCTCTTTGTCGCAAGTATCGCAATCTCATCTTTAATGATAGCTGATATCTATCGCCGCACAAAAGAGATCGGGCTTATCAAAGCACTAGGCGCAAACAACTTGCAAATTTATCTGATTTTTGCGGTAGAGAGTATCACAACGGCGATATTTTCATCGCTAGTTGGGTGCGTGTTTGGCTATTTGGTGAGCGAAATTATCGCCTATCAAATTTTTGCGCACTCTGTGGCGATCTCACCTATTGTCTTGCCGATAACGATATTTTTTGCGATATTAATTGCGCTTTTAGGTTCGCTTTTCCCGATGCGAAATATTGTAAATTTGCTACCTGCGGAGGTGCTTTATGGCTCAAAATAGTCGCTTTTTTATCCACTCTGTATTTAGTAGTTTGCGCTTTGCTAGCAAGCGTGTCGCGGTCATTTTTATTGCGATTTTTATCGGCGCAGCTGTTTCGGCGGCATTTTTAAATTTATATTTTGATACAAATTCAAAAATGAGCAAGGAGCTAAAAGCCTACGGCGCAAATTTAGTCATATCGCCAAAAAACGGCGAAATTTTCATTGATACAAATGCTGTTTATGGCGCATTTTCGCGCGTGGATAAGGCGCATTTGCTTAGCTATACACCATATCTTTATGGCTTTTTTAGTCTTGGTTCTAGCTCTGGTGTTGTCGCTGGGGTTGATTTTGGCGGGTTTAGAAAATCAAAACCGCTCATACAAATTCAAAAAGGTAGCTTTGGCGTAAAGGATTTTTGCGATAAATGCGCGTTTTTAGGAGTAAATATCGCTAAAAGTTTAGAGGCGAAAATCGGCGAAACGATAGAAATAACAAACCCAAAAAATCAAAAAATGGATAAATTTATCGTAAAAGCAATCTTTTCACTAGGCGATGAAAGCGATGATATTGTCTACATAGATTTAAAACAGGCTCAAAATTTACTAGGCGATGGCGACGTGATAAACTACGCCGATGCCGTAATAAACGGCTCATTTGATGAAATTTCGCAAATCGCCGCATCTTTGAGTAGCGATAAAATAAACGCGAAACCGCTAGCGCGCGTTAGCTTGGCGCAAGGGGCGATTTTAGACAAAATTAAAGCTTTAATGGCGTTAATTAGCGTGATTGTGTTGATAATCTCTTCTACTAGCGTAAATACAACACTAAGCTCAATTATCTTTTCGCGTCGCAAAGAGATCGCGCTAAATTTGAGCCTAGGCGCAACAGATGGCGATATTGTGCGTCTTTTTGGCTATGAAATTTGCATTTTAACGCTAATCGCATCGATTTTGGGGGCGTTTGGCGGATATTTGCTTTCACAACTTTTGGGATTTTTAATATTTAATTCAGGGATAAATTTTAGGATAATGTCGATAATTTTGGCTGTATTAATCAGCGTGCTTTGCTCTGCGATAGCTGCGATATATCCGATAAAACAGGCATTGCGTGTAAATTTGGCGCAAAATTTAAGAGGAGAATAGATGGAAAATTTGATTTCGTTAAAACATATTAATAAACAATTTGGCGATGTGTTCGCGCTAAAAGATATAAATTTCAACGTGCGAAAGGGTGAGTGGCTTAGCATAATGGGGCCTAGCGGTAGCGGTAAAACCACGCTTATTAATATACTTTCACTCATGGATAACGCCACCGATGGAAGCTATGAGCTACTAGGTCAAGATGTTACGCAAATCACAAGTGCCGAGCAAATTCGCCTAAGACGCGAAATTATCGGGATGATTTTTCAGCAATTTCACCTAATCCCATACCTTACCGCCCTAGAAAACGTAATGCTCGCACAATATTATCACTCTACGATAAATGCCGATGATGCAAAAGAGATGCTAAATTTAGTCGGTCTTTCGCATAGGTTTGATCACTTGCCATCGCAATTAAGTGGCGGCGAACAACAGCGCGTCTGCATCGCACGTGCGCTCATAAACGCTCCGCAAATTTTGCTAGCCGATGAACCAACGGGAAATTTAGATGAGAAAAACGAACAAATTGTGCTTGAAATTTTTGAAAAAATTCACGCCGAGGGTAAAACAATAGTGCTAATCACACACAATCCAGAGCTCGGCAAAAAGGGCGACACGATGATTACGCTAAGCCATGGCACGCTAATCAAAGATGAAAATTTGCGATGAAATTTAGAGCAATCAAACAAACAAATTTCTTATGGCGCAAAATAATAGCTATTTTTTTTAGCGACCGCTTTACGAAATTCAATAGGTTAAATTTCGCCCTACACTACCGCGCGATCTATTTAAAATTGCGCGCAGGTTGCAGTCTATTTTTTAACAAATTTAATCTATTTGCTTGTTGCACCCTATTTTTAGTAGGTTGTAATTCTAGTGCAAATATCGGCGATGTTGCACCAGAAATTTCAGCAAAAACAATGCAACAAACGCCTGTAAAACTAAGCGATTTCACAAACAAAAATAGAATTTTGCTCTTTTGGAGCTACGGATGCGCAGGTTGCACCAAAATCATCCCCGCGCTTGATGATTTTTTAGATAGATATGGGGCTGATTTTGAAGTGTTTGCAATCAACTCATACAACATCGACGAAGATATTTTCAAATTTACTCGCGAACATAAATTACGCAATATTCGGGTGCTAAAAGATGATTTTACGCTCACATTTGAGCGGTATGAAGTGCAATTTTTGCCGATGATTGTCGTCGTAGGACGCGACGGAAAAATCGTCCAAAAAATCATAGGAGATATGCCGTGGGAAAGTATAGAATCGCGTCTTTTGTCGCTTTTGTAGCGTTGTTTTTTAGTGGGTGCAATGATGATGGGATAATCGCTTTAAACGCTGACGCACCGATTTTGTTAAATTACAGCGCAAAAGATAGCAGATTATCTTTTGGATATATTAAAAAAGAGAGCGAGAAAAAGCCATTTGCTTTGGTGTTTATAGCCAAAGATTGCGGTAATTGTGATGAGCAAATTAAAGTGATAAATGAAATTTTAAAAGAGCGCGAGTTTGATTTTTTAGCGGTTTTAAACTCCGCGCCAAATTTAGATTTAGCAAAGAAAATCGCAGATGAAAAAGAGGCAAAAATCCCTGTGATTTACGATGACGAATCAGTAGAGTATCTTAGCAACATTGTAGGCGGGATAACTGGCGTGCCGGCGATATTTTTTTACGATAAAAATGGCAAAATTAGCGGGAAATTTTTAGGTTTTGTGCCAAAAAACAGGATTTTAGAGCAGATTAAACAACTAGACGATTGATTTTAAATTTTGTGGTTTGTGATTGGAAAATTTAAAATTTCAAAAAAGCAAGAGATAAATTTTATGCCAAATTTCTTTGCGTTAATTTTAAAACTAAAACAAAAATAGCAAGCAACACAAATGATATTTTAAGACAAAACCCAACG
>CAUUFG010000037.1:0-13926 GCA_963544335.1 uncultured Campylobacter sp. | reverse complement strand
GCTTTGTAGAGTTTGCGAGAATTTGCTATTCGGTAGCCATCTTTTGAGATGATATTTCCGCGGATCGCTAGATCTTTATCTGTGACTTCTAGCTTTGGCAAATTTCTATCTTTTGTTGCGTGTTGATAGAATACAAACAACAAAATCAGCATAAAAATCGGAATCATAAAAAAGCGAATTATGCGATTTATTTTTGTTGGGTTTTGTTTCGCCATTTTTATAACTTTCGTCCAAATTTGCGCCTAAAAAATGCGCCTAGGCTAAGCACGCACATTACGCCTAAAACTGCGTATAACCACGATGGCACGGGGACTTTTTCGCCCGCTGCGTATGTGTGCATGCCTGTTAGGTAGAAATTTACGCCAAAGTAGGTCATGATGACGCTTAAATACGCCCACATCGCAAATATGCTAAACCAAAATTGCGAATTTAGTGATTTTACTAGCCTTACATGAAGCACGGCTGCATAGATTAAAATCGTGATTAGTGCCCAGGTCTCTTTGCTATCCCAGCCCCAATATCGCCCCCAGCTCTCATTCGCCCAGACGCCACCTAAGAAGTTTCCAATAGTCAAAAGCGCAAGTCCTAAAATCATCGCAGCTTCGTTTATGCGCACAGCTTCTGTGATATTTATGCTTAAATTTGCGCTGTTTTTGTCGTTTATAAAACAAAAAAGCACAAGCGTAAAAATCCCAAGCAAAGCGCAAAGCCCCAAAAATCCATAACTTGCTGTAATTACCGATACGTGGATTGTTAGCCAATATGAGTGCAAAACGGGCATTATATTTGTGATTTGCGGGTCGATGTCGGTTAAATTTGCCACCATTAGCGTACATCCGGCTAAAATCGACGTTAGCGCGAGTGATAAGAGTGATTTTCGCGAAAAGATAATACCGCTAAGGCTAAGCGACCACGCGATATAAATCAGCGATTCATAAGCGTTGCTCCAAGGCGCGTGATTTGCGATATACCAGCGCAATGCTAGTCCAAAAGTGTGTGTAAAAAAGGCGAAAATATTTAAAAAATAGACAAATTTAAAGGCGAAATTTGCATTAAATTTTGGATTTTGAATTCGTATAAATACCAAAATCAAAAGCAAAATTCCGCTGATTGCATATAGCGCACTAAGTCTTGCAAAAATGCGGATTTTATTGAAAAAAATCTCCATTTCGATTTTTGCATCGCTTATCATCACTGCTCTTCCAAGCTTTTCTTGATAGAGTTTTATCACTTTTAGCCACTCATTTGCGCGCGAAAAATCGCCACTTTTTACGCCATCGCTAAGCGCGCTTATATATCCGCTAATCAATGCCGAAATCGCCGCCGTCTCTTCGCTGTGTGGATCTAGGCTAAATAGCGATGCTGGAGAGAGCCACTCGTTGTTTTTGGCGTTTTCTTTTGGGATAAATTTAAAGTAAATTCCTTCAAAAACCATCTGCATAACATTGACGCGCTCATCTAGTTTTAAAAGCTCTTTATCAAAAGTCCCGCGATTTCCGCTTGGCTTGCGGTTACTCTCCTCAACTGCTCGCGAAATTTTATAAAAGCTCTCATTTTTATCATCTAGCGCGAAAAAGTCATTAAATTTGGCAAATTTGGCTGATTTTTCTAGCCCTAAAATTTGTTTAATCTCATCATCTTTTATCTTAATCATTGGCTCATTTGCCCACGCTTTTGGCTCAATCATCATAGAGATAATAACTGCGGCTGGGGCGAGCTTTGCGCCATCTTTTTCGTATGAGTTTAGGCCAGAAATTTTATGCAAAATATCGCGTGAAATCGTGTCAAACGGCTGAGAACGCCCATCAAATCCTTGCACAACAAGGCGGGATAAATTTGCGGAGTGCTCTTGATTAATTATTGGGATTTGCTCTTTTTGCATGTTAGAAATTTGCTCATCTTTTGCATTTGCTGTGATTGGCGTGATTAAATTTAGAGCCAAAAAACAGGCAAAAACAGCCAAATTTGCGCCTGAAATTTGCTTAGATTTTCTATTTTTTTGTTGTGTATTTGAAATTTGATCGCGCGAACTCTCATCAATCAAGCGCATAAGATATCTAAAACGCGATTTTGGATTGAAAATATTTAGCACAAGCCCAAGACTAAGCAAAAAATATCCAAAATATGTCGGAAATTTACCTGGGTCTTTATTGATAGATAGAATCGTCCCGCGCTCATCTAAATCGTATGATTCTTGAAAAAATCGAAAACCTTTATAATCTAAAACGTGATTCATGTAAATTTCATACTCTAAAATCGCGCTATTTTTCGGCGCTTCATCTAAATTTTCACCTACGCGCACGACGCTTTTATACCCTGATGGCGAATTTGAGCCAGGATAGCGATCGATTATAAAATCTTTTAGCCCCACAAAAAATGGCAATGTGTATTTTTTTGCGCTCCAAGATAGATAAAATTTGCGTCCATCAATATCAAACTCGCGCCCTTCATCGCCTTTTTGCACAAATACATCTTTTGTTTTGCCATCATATTCTAATGTCGCTAATATGGCGGCTGGGGCGTTTTGATTTTTGCTATTTTCCACCTTTTCTCCGCCACTTTTTAGAGCGAATGAGACGGCGAAATTTATATCATTTAGCGTGAAAAGATACGGGCTATCTAGCTCAAAATCGGCGTTTTTACTAAGATTGTGCTCGCTCATATCGCTCATTTTCATATATGAAATTTCTTGATTTGAAATTAGATAAAATTTGCCATTTTTTAGCTCAAATTTTATGAAATTTTCATTTTTTGGCGTGGCATTAAAACTAATGCTAAGATTATCGCCAACGATAATTTCGTCGTTATTTTTTAAAATTACGTCTTTTTTATTTTTATTGTTTGAAAAAACAAGCCCCAAAAGTGGCTCTTCGCCATCTACTTCGCCTAAAGAAATTTGTGAGTGTTCAATGAAATTTTTATAGCGCAAAATCGCTGTTTTATCACCAAAATTTAGCCTATTTTCAAAATAATTATTCCCGATTGGCGATAGATTTTCTTTGCTTTGAGAATGTGCCATTTTGCCATTAGATTCTGAAGTAAATTTTATAAAATTATCTGTGCTAGAGACTATATTTGTGCTCTCATTTTCTCTAATATGCATCTTTGCTTCAAAGCCAAAATAGCGGGTCAAACCAGCTCCAAAAAGGATAAAAATAAAGCTTATGTGAAAAATAAAAGATGGCAACGAGCTGTTTTTATAAAGGCGAAATTTGATTATATTGTAGATTAAATTTAGTCCCAAATATAGCTGAATAGCCCCAAAATAGGCTGTCCCATAAACAACAATCCACGCGCTAGTCGTATCATAAACACTCTCTATCCCAGTCGCCAAAGCGCAAACTATCGCAAATATAATCAAAAACACGAGCGTCAAACGAATATCGAAAATCACAGCAAGAATTTTACTCATCTTTTTCCTTTTTAAAAAGTGCCGATTATATTTAAATTTGATAAATTTCAGCAAAATTTAGGTGTCAAATTTATCAAAAAACAGACCATTTTCGCTTAAAATTGGTTAAAAAATTTGCGTTTTGGCGTGATTATTTCGCTTTTACTTCCATTTACTGAGTGAAACACCACTTTGCCAAATTTATTTGCTTGATACTTGATTAAAATTCTTTGTAAAACGCTTTGCGATGAGCGTAAATTTGGTAGAGAAAACCACGCATTATTAGTGATTGCGATGATGTAATTTGCCTTTGTTTTATATGTTTTTGGCATCGTGATTTCATAGCAAATCGCGCTACGAAACAGCTCATTTTCGTGGATAAATTCGCCAAATTCTTTCGCGCTTTTTATATCGTTTGCGCCATTGAAAAATAGTTTATTTATGAAATTTTTTGCAAAATCAGGCAATGGAATTTCCTCGCCAAATGGCACCAAAAAAACTTTATTAAAATGCCTCTCTTCGCCTTTTTCAAACAAAAAAGCGGAGTTGTAATAATCATCTTTTTCTTTGTAAAATCCGCCGACTATAATCGTCGCTTTTTTTGAAATTTCACGCAAATTTTCATACAAAATTCTATCTTTATTAATCGTGGCCGGAAATGCTGTCTCTGGCAAAACGATGAAATTTTCGCCATTTTCTATGCCTTGGATAATTAGCCTTAAGTTTTGCTCTAAAATCGCGTTGTAATTTTGCTCGTCCCACTTTGTGTCTTGTAGTGTAAAGGTTGTGATTAAAAGTGGCGCGTGGTTTGGCATTTTAAAAGGTTTTTCGCTAAATTGTAGCGCGAAAATTAGTAGAAAAACTGCACTAAATTTAGCACGATTAAAACCAAATTTTTCCATATAAATGTATGCCAAAATAGCGCAAAATACAGCGCAAATTCCGCGTAAATTTGGTTCAAAAATGCCGTGAATTAGTGTGATTTCTAAATTTAACCAATTAAATCCAAAAGGATGAATATAGCTTAATGCAATAATGGCACATGATTTTAAGATTAAATTTAAAAAGGATAAAATTCTAAATAAAAACGCATAAACTAACGCGATAGCGAGCATTTCAAATGGTATCGCCCACGCTGCTTCATAATAATAAAGTGAGAACGAAATCCAATAAAACCACAAAATTCCAATCCAAAAACCAATCCAAAATGTGCGAATTTTATTTGCAATCAATAAAAAATATAATCCCGCAATCGAAAAAAACGGCGAGAAAAATTGTGCCCATAAATTTCCTAAAATTTCAACCAAAATAAAAACGCTAAGCAAAATTGCAACGCAAAAGGCTTTTATAAACTCCGCTGTGCTAAAATACGCGCCTATTGAATTTTTCATAAAGGATTTGTATGGAACAACCATCTTTATTAGGGACATTTTTTCCTTTCATTGTGCTTTTTGCACTGATTTACTTTCTTTTTATCTTACCACAACAAAAACAGGCCAAAGCTCACAAAGCGATGGTGGATTCACTAGCAAAAGGCGATAAAATCGTAACTGCGGGTGGCATAAAAGCATCTGTTGTTAAATCAAGCGAGGATTTTATCACAATTAAACTTAACGACGATACGATCGTTGAATTAGATAAAAATTCGGTTGCAAGAAAAATAGATGCGTAGTGCAAAAGTTACATATAAAATTACGATTTTTTTAATCGTGGCGTTTGCGTGCGCTTTTTTTGCTGCACCGTCGCTTTTAGGGCTAAATAAGGGCGCAAAAGTAAATTTAGGATTAGATTTACAAGGTGGGCTTTATATGCTTTTGGATGTAAAAATCGACGAGGCTATTAATTCAAAAATAAAAACAATTGCCGCAAGTGTGAGCTACTCCGCAAAAAAAGAAGATCTACTTTTAGACACGATAAAAGTTGAGAGTGATTATTTTGAATTTGCTATTTTAGATGGCGATGAAGCGCCTAAATTTGATGCTATTTTAAAAACTATAGATGGGATTGAAATTCAAAAAAATGAGCTAAATTATGTCGTGCATCTTAGCTTAGCAGAGACAGAAGCGACGAAAAAATATGCTATTGAACAAGCTGTTGAGACGATCAGAAATCGTTTGGATAGTTTTGGTTTAGCTGAGCCAACCGTCGCAAAACAAGGTGTAGATCAAATTTTAGTCGAAATTCCTGGCGTTAAAAGCGAAGAAGATAAAAAGCGTGCAAAAGATTTGATTAAAAAAGCAGCTCATTTACAGCTTATGGAATTAGATGAAAAACGTCAAGATCAAGTCGATAAAATGAGTGAAAACGAGGCGAAAAATTATGGCGATATTATCTGTGAGGACGCGAAAAAACCTAGCGAAAAATATCTCATAAAAGAGCTTCCTGTATTAGATGGATCGATGCTAGTAGATGCTAAAGTCGCTTTTGATCAAAATACAAATCAGCCTGTTATTAGCTTTACTCTAAATTCACAAGGGGCTAAAATTTTCGGCGATTTTACAGGGGCAAATGTCGGCAAACGTCTAGCTATTGTGCTAGATGGCAAAGTCTATTCTGCGCCACGTATAAATGAGCGTATTGGTGGCGGAAGCGGTCAAATTTCTGGCGGTTTTAGCGTAGAAGAGGCGCAAGATGTAGCGATCGCACTTCGTTCTGGCGCGCTTTTGGCGCCTGTTAGTATTGGTGAGGAGCGAAGTATTGGGCCAAGCCTTGGGCAAGAGAGTATCGATAAAAGCTTGCGAGTGTTGATTGGCGCTAGTATTTTGGTAGTGTTTTTTATGATTTTTTATTATGGAATCGCGGGAATTTTTGCCGATATTGCTTTGATTGTGAATGTGCTGTTTTTAATAGCTGCGATGGCGCTATTTGGGGCGACTTTGACTCTGCCTGGTATGGCTGGTATCGTGCTTACGGTAGGTATGGCTGTGGATGCAAACGTAATCATCAATGAACGCATAAGAGAGGTTTTAAAAACAGGAGTTGCTTTGCCAATGAACGCTGTTAAAAAAGGCTATGAAAACGCGATGAGCGCGATAGTTGATGCAAATTTGACTACGCTTATAACTTCTGCTGCGCTTTACGCTTATGGTAGTGGCCCAATAAAGGGCTTTGCTGTTACGATGAGTATCGGTATAATCGCTAGTATGCTTACTGCGATTGTTGGTACTCATGGCATGTTTGAGCTATTTGAAAACAAAATCAATAGTGGAAAAAATATCGCGCTTTGGTTTGGCTATAAAGTAAGAAAGGCAAAATAATGCAAATTTTTGATAGTGGAAAAATTTATAATTTTATGAAAATTAGGCATCTTATGTTTGCTGTTTCTGGGATTTTTATCGCTGTTTGTATCGGGCTATTTTTTACCAAAGGCTTTAAATTCGGTATCGATTTTTCGGGCGGGACGTTGATACAGATTAAATACGATACTAAAGCGCCGCTTGATGAAATTCGCGCTCGTTTAAATTCGGTAGAACTTTTTAAAAGTGCAAGCGTGAGCGAATTTGGCAATGATAAAGAGATCACAATTAGATATGCTGGGACAAACTCATCTATGGGCTCAAATCCTGGTGCGTTGGTGGCTGATATTTTAAAAGGCACTGGAAATTTAGAGGTGCGTCGCGTCGATGTTGTCGGGCCAAAAGTGGGGAATGAGTTGCGCGTTGGCGCGATATCTGCGCTTAGTGTGTCGCTTGTTTTGATTTTGATTTATATCGCGTTTCGTTTTGAATTTCGTTTTGCTTTGGCGGCGATCGCTTCTGAAATTCACGATATAGCCATTATTATCGGTGTTATTATCGCGTTTAGCGTGGAGATAAATTTGGAAATTTTAGCCGCTTTGCTTACGATAATTGGTTATTCGCTAAATGATACGATTGTAATTTTTGATAGAATTCGCGAGAGTATCACTACATCAAAGCACGATAACATAACACAAATTATAAACGAATCAATCTCTCACACCCTTTCGCGCACGATTTTGACATCATTTACTACGCTTATTAGTGTTGTGATTTTGTACTTTTTTGGCGGAGATATGATACATAATTTCGCCTTTATTATGATGATTGGTGTGATTGTTGGAACGCTTAGTTCGATTTTTATCGCGGCGCAACTTTTGATTGTTTTGAAATTTGACGTCATAAAATATCGCGAAATGCTCGCTAAAAAAGAGCTAGAGCGCAAAGAACGCGAAAAAATACGCGCAATGTATGAAAAGGGCACTCTATGAATTGGGGGCGCGTAATACAGATATTTTTCTCACTTATGAGCTTAACTACCATTGCCGGGTATTTGTATTTAAACAGCCAAATTTCACTCTTTGTTGCAGCTAGTATAAATTTGATCGCAACTTTGCTAAGAATCGGCGTTAGAAACATACTCTCAGCTGAACTTTTTGCGAGTTCGCTTGTGGCTGATTTACACCTATTGCCAGCGTTTGTTATAAGTGTTGTAACGCCGATAAATTTAAATATGGTATATGCGCTAGTAATTGGAGCGTGCGTGGCTAGCGTGTTTTCGCTTATTTTGATTTTGATTGAAGCCACAAAAGAAAAAGATGAATTTTAAGGAAATTTAAATGCAATACAATGCAAAAGAGATAGAAAAAAAATGGCAAAACGAGTGGAAAAATACCAAATTTTATGAGCCAAAAGATGATTTAAGCTTACCGAAAAAATATATCCTTTCGATGTTTCCATACCCTAGCGGACGTTTGCATATGGGGCATGTGCGTAACTATGCAATTGGCGATGCTTTTAGTCGCTATTTTCGTATGCAAGGTTATAATGTTTTGCAACCGATTGGCTTTGATAGCTTTGGAATGCCTGCTGAAAATGCGGCGATAAAGCATAAAATTCACCCAAAAATTTGGACGTATGAAAATATTGATTATATGACAAAAGAGCTTTTTGAGCTTGGTTTTAGCTTTTCGCAAAATCGTATGTTAGCTACTTCTGATCCACTTTATACAAAATGGGAGCAGGAATTTTTCATAAAAATGTTTGAAAAAGGGCTAGTTTATCGAAAATCCGCGATTGTTAATTGGTGCGAACACGACGGCACGGTTTTGGCAAATGAGCAGGTAGAAGAGGGCAAATGTTGGCGTTGTGGTAATCCAGTTGTGCAAAAACAGATGCAAGGCTACTATCTTAAAATCACAGATTATGCCGATGAACTTTTGCAATGTTTAAAAGATCTTAAAGATAAATGGCCTACCCAGGTTTTAACTATGCAAGAAAATTGGATAGGCAAAAGCTACGGCGTGGAATTTGAGTTTAAATTTGATGATGAGAGTGTGTTAAAACTTGGCGATATAGACAAATTTAAGATCTACACAACAAGACCAGATACGATTTATGGTGCGACTTATGTCGCTCTTGCGCCAGAACATAAAGTGGTTAAAAGGCTTTTAGATGGTAAAAATTTAAGCCCGCAAAACGAGCAAAAACTTCGCGCGATTTTAAATCAAACGCCAAAAGAGCGCAACGCAAGCCAAAAAGATGGCTTTGCCCTTGGCGTTAGTGTTTTGCACCCTTTAACAGGTAAAAAGCTCCCTGTTTGGTGCGCGAATTTTGTTTTGGCTGATTATGGCGAAGGCGCTGTGATGAGTGTGCCAGCAGGCGATGAGAGAGATTATGATTTTGCCTCTAAATTCGGTTTAGAAATTATCGATATTTTCGAGGATAAGACGCTTCCATATACCGAAAAAAGCTGTGTTTATAAAAATTCAGAAATTTTAAACGGACTAAATTTTGACGAAGCAACGGCAAAAATTATCACCAAATTTGAAGATGAAAAGATCGGCAAACGTGTAACAAATTTCAAACTTCGCGATTGGGGAATCTCTCGCCAACGCTACTGGGGCGCACCAATCCCGATGATCCACTGCCAAAAATGCGGATTAGTGCCTGAACAAATCGAAAATTTACCTGTAACTTTGCCGCAAGACGTAGAGATCACAGGTCTTGGAAATCCGCTTGATAAGCATCCAAATTTCAAATACTGCATCTGCCCAAAATGTGGCGAAAGCGCAATCCGCGAGAGTGATACGATGGATACTTTTTTTGAGAGTAGCTGGTATTTTGCAAGATTTGCAAGTGATGAAAAAACATGGGAAAAATCGGCAATTGATGAAAAAAGTGTGAATTACTGGATGAATGTCGATATGTATATCGGCGGTATTGAGCACGCGATTTTGCACCTTTTATACGCGAGATTTTTCCAAAAAGCGTTGCGTGATTTAGGCTATTTGCGCGATGATGAGCCATTTGCTAGACTTTTGACGCAAGGCATGGTGTTAAAAGATGGCGAAAAGATGAGTAAATCAAAAGGCAACACCGTAGATCCTGATGATATTGTAGCTAAGTATGGCGCAGATACGGCGCGACTTTTTATTCTGTTTGCTGCGCCACCACAAAAAGAGCTTGAATGGAACGATAGCGCGGTTGAAGGCGCGTATAAATTTATAAATCGCCTTTTTGATAAGATGTCAAACGCCTATAAAACTACGCAAATTCCTGCCATTTCACACGCAAATTTGAGTAAAGATGAAAAATATGCGCGTTTAAAAGTCTATGAAGCACTCAAAAAATCGCGCGATGTTTTCGAGAAAACTTATGCATTTAATACATTAATCGCATCTTGTATGGAGGCGTTAAATGCACTAAATTCACAAGATAATAAAGACATTTGGACGGAGGGTTATTTTATAATCTTAAATTTGCTTGAGCCAATTATTCCTCACGCGGCTTGGGAGATGTCTAGAGAGCTTTTTGAATGCGCAAATTTTGGCAAGATAGAGCTTAAAGATGAGGTTTTTGAGCTAGATGAGATAAATTTGGCTATTACGATTAATGGCAAACGCAGAGGCGAATTTAGTGTATCAACTTCGGCTACGCAAGATGAGATAATCGCCACCGCAAAACAAAACGTGCAAAAATGGCTTGAAAACGCTACGATTATAAAAGAAATTTACGTCAAAGATAAGCTTGTAAATTTTGTTATAAAAGAGCAAAAATGAGAAACAATTTATTTTCGTCTGTGATTTTTATCGCGGTTTTTGGCACATTTTTGGGTGGTTGCGGATACGCTCCGGTCTCTAAAATCACGCAAAATATCCTAGATGAGAGCGTTTTTGTTGATGTGCGAATTGATAAAATTGATCCAAAAAATAGCGTCGCCATAAAAGATGCAATTCGAAAAGGTATCGCATCTCGTCTAGGGCGCACTTTGGCTTTAAAGGGCGAGGCAAATAGCGAAATAACCGCTAGTATAAAATCGCTTAGTTTTGAAGCGCTCACCTACGATCAGCTAGGTTACGTAACATCTTTTCGCGCAAATTTGACTATAAATTTTACGACCATATTAAAAAATGGCGAACTTTTTAGCGTAAATACAAGTGGCGATCATGATTTTCGCGTGGCTAGATTGGTTAAAAAAACGCGCGACACAAGCTCGATTATCAGCGATAAAGATCGTTTCAATGCGATTGAAAATGCCTCAGCACAGGCGTTTGATGAGTTTATTGCGCGACTTGCGATCAAAGGTGTAAAATTAAAGTGAGCTTAAACGAATATCTTAGTGATAAGCCGCTTTTTTACGATAAAATCGACTATTCGCGCTTTCCGCGATCGTTTGCGTCGGTGCGCGATGTGATAAAACCGCGCGAGATTATTCATATTGTTGGCACAAATGGCAAAGGCTCAACAGGGCGATTTTTAGCGCAAATTTTAACCGAATTTGGTTTTCGTGTCGGGCACTACACAAGTCCGCATATTTTTAAATTTTGTGAGCGTTTTTGGCTAAAAGGGCGCGATGTTAGCGATGATAAGCTAGAAAAAGCGCATCAATTTTTGCAAAGCGTTTTAAATGATGAGTTTAAAAGTTCGCTTTCATATTTTGAGTATGCAACGCTTTTGGCGGCAGTTCTTTTTCGTGAGTGCGATTATGCGATTTTTGAAGCTGGAATGGGATCGCGCTACGATGCAACTGGTGTTTTTGATAAATCTCTTTCGCTTTTTACGCCGATTGGCCTTGATCACACGGCATTTTTAGGTGAAAATATTGAGACAATCGCGCAAACTAAATTCTATAAACCTGCCAAATTTGCTTTGATGAATGATTTTATGGACTTTCGCTCAGTTAAAATCGGTCGCGAAGTTGCCAAAGAATTTGGCTCAAATTTGCTATTCGCGCACGAAATTTTAGACGATAATGATAAAAATGCGCTTGGTAAATATTCGCGCGAGTTTGCTTTAGCAGATTTTATGCGTTCAAATTTGACGCTTGCTTACGCTGGTGTAAAAATGATCTTATGTTTGGATGCAAATAGCAAAGCGCAAATTTCACCAAATTCGGACGAAATTCTAAATGCTAAATTTGATGTTAATATTGGAGAAAATGCGGTTAAAAATTTATCAAATTTAGAGGCTAATTTGAGTGAAAATTCCGTGCAAATTTTGTCAAATTCAGCAATAAATCTTGAAAAAAATTCTCCCAAATTTGGCGCGATTTTAAACACAAACACGGCTCAAATTGCGCCAAATTTCACCGCAAATTTAGATACAAACTCACCTAAATTTCTATCGCAAATTGCGTTAGATTTTATGTTAAATCAAGATAAAATTTCATCAAATTTAGTACAAATTTTAGACAAAATTGGCGCACTAAAACTGCGCGGACGTATGCAAAAAATCGCGCCAAATATCATCGTCGATGTTGGGCACAACGCCCACGCCGCCCACGCTATCGCGCAGGTTATCGCCACACAAAAAATATTCATCACGCCATCAAATAATAATCAAATCTCAGATACGAATAAGCAAAATCACGCACCAAAATCGGTGCTAAATTCCCATACAAATTTCGAGCAAATTTCACCAAATTTAAAGGCGAATTTGAATGAAAATTCCGTGCAAATTTTGTCAAATTTAGACGCGATTTTACACACAAACCCAGCTCAAATTGCGCCAAATTCCACCCCAAATTTAGACACAATCGCGTCAAAAATTTCGCAAACTACGGCAAATTTAGTGTCAAATCCTGCGCTAAATCACGCACAAAATTCGCACGAAATTCAATCATTAAAAAAGCCAGTTTTAATCTACAACGCCTTTATAGATAAAGATATTCGCGCTGTGTTATTGGCTCTTGCGCCTCAAATTTCTCGTGTGGAAATCTATGAATATAAAAGCGATGAGCGCAAATTAGCAGGCGAAGAAATAACTAAAATTTGCGCTCAAATCGGGCTAGAATGCGATAAATTTGCGCAATTAAATGAGCGCGAAAATTATTTAGTTTTTGGCTCTTTTTTGCTTGTTGAACATTTTTTAAATGAGACATTTAAAGGAGATTTTTGAAAACATATATCACTTTAACAGATGAAAATGGTACAAAAAAATATCAATTTAGCCCAAATTTTAGACGAAATTTAAAGCTGTTTTTTGCGAGTATAATTATAATTTTTTCTGTGTTGATATATGGAATTTACGCGCTTAAAATGCGTTTGAATGAGGTGCAAATTTTAACAAAATCGCTCCAAAATGAGATTACCTTGCTAAATTTAAAAAACGAAACGCTTATCAAAAACATAGTAGACGATAAAACCTCAAAGCTACAAGCCTACATAAACGAAAGCAATGAAGAGCAAATAAATGAGGCATTTAAAAGTAGCGATTTGCGCGAAAATGCCGAAAAAATAGACATTTCAGCCATGGATCAAAAATCCATAAAAAAGAAAATTTTAAGCGCGATTCCAAACGAATACCCTGTCCCAAACGCCGGAATTACCGATAAATACGGCTACCGAATTCACCCCATAACTCGCGTAAAAGCGATGCACGAAGGCATAGATTTGCGCGCTAATATTGGCACAAAGGTGCGCGCGACCGCTGATGGCGTGGTCGAATACGCCGCAGCATCTGGCACAGGATATGGGTATTTAGTGATTATTTCGCACAATTTTGGCTTTTCGACGCGTTATGCGCATCTTAGTAATTACGACGTGGTTAAGGTAGGGCAGTTTGTGAAAAAAGGCGATCTTATCGGATATAGTGGCAACACAGGGCGTAGCACAGGCCCGCATCTACACTATGAGGTGCGATTTTTGCAGCGCACAATCGACCCGGCGAATTTTATTGCGTGGGATGGAAAAGATGGCTTTGATGATATTTTTCAAAATGAGTGCAAAGTCCCTTGGCAAGGGCTTATTAATGCTATTTCGGAGTTTTAATGCAAAGTGAAATTTATGAATATTTTAGTGGTAAATTTGGCACAATAAAAGGCGATGCAAACGCTAATTTTGATAGCTCATATACAAAAAACAGCTCAAATTTGGCTCAAATTTTAATCTGCGAAGATGAAAAAGAGGCGCAAATTACAAAAGATGCGGCGGAATTTGTGGGTCGGAGATGTTTTGTGTTGCCTGATTTTCGGGCTAAATTTGGCGATGATTTGCGTAGTTTTTATGATGAAATTCGTGGAATTTGCGCTGTTTTGAGCGAATTTTATAAATATTGCCAGATTGATTTAAACTCATC
>CAUUFG010000036.1:0-14160 GCA_963544335.1 uncultured Campylobacter sp. | reverse complement strand
TAAGAATAGTAAAGAAATTATATAAAAAGTGAGTGTTTAGAACAAAACTATTTACTCTATTTTGTCTATCGACTCTTATCAAGGACAAATTTCCAATTTTAGTGAGAGTTTTAAGCTAGAAAATTTACGATTTATGGCGATATTTCGTAAGATTATAAAGTCAAAGCGCGCTACAAAATAAAAAATAAATTCATTACAAAAAGTAGATTATCTAAATTAAAAAACTTCTTGTTTCATTTTAAAAAGCGCAAATTTAGATTAAATAGAAAACCTGCTTTTGTTGAACCAAAAAAATTACAAAACACTTCAAAATTTAAAATAAACCACTTAGCAAAACCCAACTAACAAACTTAAAAAATTTATTCGCACTAGGGTAGAAAATTTGGCTCAATAATCACCGCTAAAATACATAAATTTTACAAACAAAATCACCTAAAACCGATCTTTTTAATAAGCCACCAAGCAATAAATTGCACAAAAAATACCACACCCAAAATGCCAAATGCATAAACTTTTTGTGTCAAAAATCCCACCAAAACAGCACACAACAAAAGCGGAATAATAGCTCTAAAAATCGGGCTGTGCGTAGTGATGCCAAGATGCAAAAAAACTGAATTAAATTTATAAAAAAAGAGCAAAAATACAAGCGAATAGATCGCTAAATAAGCGTAATTTTGCATCGTAAAATCATGTATTGCATATTTAAAAAGCATCCACACTACACCAAACATCACCGCGCCAAAGAGCGTACAATCGCGAAACACACCAATAAAATTGCGACTAAGCGAACTATTTTTTGCGATTTTTCCAATACTTTTAAGCGCAATAAAAGTAAAAATCAAATAGATCGCAAAGCTAAGAGCAAAGCCTAAAATTTGCACCACGCCAAGTGACCTAAATCCACTAAATTTCAGACCAAATTCAGGCGTAATTGCAATTTTTAAATCCAAAAACCACACAAGTGCAAAAAATCCAGCAAAGCCAATTTGAGCAATACTAGCTGCTATTTTTGCAATGAATAGCGCATTTGCATGATCTTTTTTTAGTTCGTAAAAACCACTATCTAGCGTCTCTAATTTCTTAAATTTTTCACTCTCATTTGTTTTCTCATGTTCGCGCGAAAATTGCGATTTTTTTAAATCAGTACTCTTATCTTTTGGATGATTATTTATATAGTTTCTAATATGCAAAAGTGTGTCATTTGAGACTTTTTCGTTTAAAAGTTTTACATTGCAAGCCTCTCCACTATAAAGCTCAAATGTAACTTCATCACCCTCTTTAAAATCATGTTTTTCATAAAATTTAAAAATTTTACCATTTTCATCTTTTATCATTGTGTGCGAAAAAATCTTACCTACCATAATTTCCCCCGTTTTTTGATAACGGGGATTGTATCCAAACACCGCTTGTTTTTAAATAATAAATTTAAAATTTTATCGCTTTTATAGCGGAAAATCTTTGAATATAATTTCGCCTTTTTTAAATGTCTCATCTTTTTTGACATCTTGTGTTAGATGTTTGAGCTCCATTTTTACACCATTATTTAAATTTAGACCATATTTTGGCGATATATTTTTGACATCTATTTTTCCTGTTTTTTGCGTATTTTTAATCTTTAGTGGCATATAACCCTCGCCTATTTGACTAAATTTTTCGCAATCAAACTTAACCCCAATAGCCCCACAAGCCGGGAAACTATCTGGCGCATTATCGACTAAAATTTGGCAAATTTCAGCAATCGCAGGATTATGCCCGATAATAAAAACACACTCGAAGTTATCATCAATATTTTGAATAAATTTGATTAAATTTGGCGTAGAAATGTCATAAATTTCAAAATCATACGTAATTTCGCAATCAAATTTAGCCGTTTCGGTGATAATTTGCGCTGTTGATTTTGCCCTAACAGCCGTGCTAGAAAAGATCGCTTGTGGTTTAATATCGACAAGTTTTTCACCCAAATTTTGCGCTTGAACTCTACCTTTGCTTATAAGCTTTCGCTCAAAATCACTCATGCCATCGCTTTTTGCTTTAGCGTGTCTAATAAAGTAAATTTGCTTCATCTTTTATCCTTTTTAAATTAATTTTGTAAATTTTCAATCATTCTAAGTTCATCATCGCTAAATCCAGCCTCAATTCTAGCCTGAATATTTAGTTTGCGCTTTGTGATAAACGCGCGTGGATAGTGGCTTTGCACGATTTTAATGAAATCTCGCGGATCTCGCCCTGAAATTTTACAGGCAAATTTAAACCAAAAATCGCCCTTTTTTACGTGCAAAATTTCTTCTTTCATTATGATTTGCAAAAGCGGTAAAATATCGCTAAATTCGGCATTTGTAGCATTTTTTTCAATCAAAAAATTATTCGCATCTAGCCCATTTGCCTCCATGAAACGTGGCAAAACAGCCATGCGCTCTACCAAATTTTTGGCAGTTTTTTGCAAAGCGATAAAAAGCCCATCATGCACAGCAAAATCGCCATATTCTACCCCACGCGCATTAAGCGCCATGCAAATCATTTTAAAATGCCTAATCTCATCTTGCGCCACCTCTAGCCAATCAATGTAAAATTCACGTGGCATCGCACTAAATCTATACGCAGCATCAAGCGCAATATCAACCGCGCAATACTCAATATGAGCGATAGAGTGCAAAAAAATGGCGGTTTTATTGTGTGAAATTTGATTGTTTTTGTAGTCTGAATTTTGTTGATTTTTGTTTTTTATCTCTTTCATAGAGACGATTTTGCAAAATTTCACATAGCTTGGCGCAGTTAGTTCGCGCGGGGTAAATTCCTTTTCAAAATCAAGCAAATTTGCACGAAAATCATCATAAAATTTCTCAAATTTTTTAAATTTTTCCTCTACATCTTCGCAAAATAATACCTCTTGCAATCTAGTAAAATATCCCAAATTTAGCCCCCATTCTAACAAAAGCTATCCCTACTCCAAAACCGATTATATGGGCATACCAAGCGATATTTACTCCAAAAGCCATAGGTAAAAAACTCATCAATAAAAGCGCCACAAACATTCCGCGCCACGCCCCGCGCAAAACTCCAGCATAAACACCAAAAAGCACGCAAATCGCGCCACTTGCACCAACCACATTTATAAAATGCCCACCACTTGCGCCAAAAGAGATAAAAACAAGACTAAAAAGCGCGGTCAAAACTCCGCCAATAATATAAATAGATACAAATTTTATCGCTCCAAAGCGCGTCTCAATTGGCGAACCAAACGACCACAAAACCGCCATATTCATCGCTAAATGAGTGAAATTTGCGTGCAAGAAAAACGAGCTTAAAGGCTGAAAGAGTAGATTTTTTTCAAAGAAAAGGTAGTTTAATCCAAAGTAAATTTCAAATTCGCGTGGCTGCATAATTTGTAAGAGAAAAACAACTAAGTTTAGAGCAATTAAAGCCAATGTCGCCCTAAATTTCATGCCATCATCGCACCAAAAAGATAAACTCATCAAACGATCCTAATCTAAATTTCAACGCATTTTGCCATATCCGGCAAATTTATTTGACGCTAAGCAGTGCACTGCCATCTTACAGCGCGAAATATAGCTATTTTCGATACGTTTGCCATCTTTATGAATGTTTGGCTTATTTAAATTCATATAATCGCTCATATCACGCCCACTAGCAAAATGCACAAATCTCACATGTCCAGCAGCGTAAATTTCGCGCACAATCCCCACATGAGTGATATCATTTACAGCTTTTTTGTGGCGTGTTTTGCGCGTCGTATTGGAAAAGAATATCAAATCACCAACGCTAGGCTCATCAAAACTAATCTTGCCTTGCGCGACAAAATAGTTATAAATCGCTTGCGATTTTGTGCCAATCCCGCCAAAGAATTTTGGAAGTTTTTTTGGATCAAAATAGATGTTATTAAAATTTTTATTTATCACGCTTACAAACCCTGAGCAATCCCCGCCAGCGCGCGTACCGATGTAGCTATCGATGTTTTTTGCTAAGCTTAAATTTGAACTATCAACGCCCGAAAATCCTACTTTTTCTTGTTCTAAATCGCTTTGAATTACCTGTCCTATTTGCTGATTTTTGCGCGGTTTTGGTGTGGAAAATAATGAACAAGAGGCAAAAAAAACGACAATAAAAACACTCATAAAAAATTTAAATTTCATCAAATTTTTCTCCACAATTTTAATAAATGTTTTAATAAACAAAGTGGCAATTGTAGCCAAAATTTAGTAAATATTAAGTTAAGTATAAATTTTGTATAATCCGCGCTTTTAAAAATAAAAGGTATAAATTTATGGATTATTTAAAAGTTCAAGGCGGGGCCTCTCTTTGTGGTGAAGTGCAAATTTCAGGCGCAAAAAACGCAGCTCTTCCACTAATCGCGATGAGTATTTTGGCAAAAAATGGCGTAGAAATTTCAAATTTACCAAACGTTACAGACATAAAAACATTGATAAAACTTCTCGAAATTTTAGGCGCAAAAACCGAAATTTCGCAAAACAAAGCGTTTTTAGATACAAAAAACATAAACTCAACAAAAGCAACCTACGATATCGTGCGCAAAATGCGCGCTTCTATTTTGGTATTGGGGCCACTTTTAGCGCGGTTTGGACATTGCGAGGTTTCGCTTCCTGGTGGGTGTGCGATAGGTGCTAGACCGATTGATTTGCACCTTTGCGCCCTTGAAAAAATGGGTGCAACAATCACTATAAAAGATGGCTACGTAGTCGCAACTACAGGTGATGAGGGGCTACGCGGGGCTGTGATAAATTTTGATAAAATCACGGTTACCGGCACGGAAAATATAATCTTAGCCGCCGCTTTGGCAAATGGCAAAACGACGATTTTAAATGCAGCAAAAGAGCCAGAAATAGTCCAACTCTGCGAAATTTTAGATCGCGCAGGAGCAAAAATAGAGGGAATTGGCACCGATGAACTCACGATTTATGGAACAAATAAAGAGCTTTTAAAAATTGAAAATTTCGCCGTAATCCCCGATAGAATCGAAGCTGGAACGTATCTTTGCGCTGGAGCTATTACAAATTCTAAAATCACAATCACGCGCGCGCAGCCTAAACATTTAGGTGCAGTTTTAACCAAATTCGCTCAAATGGGCTTTGATACAATTATCGACGATGATAAAATCACGATTTTACCGACGCAAAACATAAGCCCAGTCGAGATAATCACCAAAGAATACCCAGGTTTTCCAACTGATATGCAAGCGCAATTCATGGCTCTTGCGTGCGTGGCAAATGGCGTTAGCATGGTAGAGGAGCGACTATTTGAAAATCGCTTAATGCACGTTAGTGAGCTATGCAGAATGGGGGCAGATATTCGCTTAAACGGGCATATTAGCGCGGTTTATGGCGGTGCTTTGATGGGGGCTGATGTGATGGCGACGGATTTACGGGCTAGTTCGGCGCTAGTTTTAGCAGCATTAGCAGCGCAAGGCGAGACGCGAATTCACCGCATTTATCATCTTGATCGCGGATATGAAAATTTAGAAGGTAAATTAAGCTTGCTTGGCGCGAAAATCGAAAGGCTTAGCGAGTAAAATGGTGGCGAAATTTAGAAATTTGTGTTTGTTTGATTTTTTGGATTTAAAAGACCAAATTTGGCACGCAATTTTTTATCGTTATTTAGGCGATTTTGCGCGTGATTTTTTTGGGACACAAAGCTTAAAAACCCGGCGCGCGAAATTTAAACGATTAAAATTTGCTTTTCTAAATAAAATCGCACTTTTTTACGCACAAATCTGTAATGTAAGAGATAATAAAAAAATAGCGTATAAATTTGTTCTAATTTCTTGTCAAAAAAATAGCAAAATAAAATTTAGTGCAAATTTGGCTAAATTTGATTACAAAAAGCGCGCTTTGCAAAATACAATGAAAAAAGCAAATTTTCAAGCGCAAAACAAAACTAAATTTGCTTTAAAATTTGATGATTTTTTACAAAGTTTTTTAAATTTGTCAGTATTGCCTCAAATTTTGTCAAATTTCTTAGTCTATTTTTGCGCCATTGCAACTAAATTTGAGAAATTTATTTTTAAAAAAATCGTTTGTTTTTGTGCTAAATTCGCGCTCTTTATTTCTCAAATTTCACACAATTTTGTTGATGTTTATAAAATTTATATCCAAAATTTGTTAAATTTGACGAAATTTCCATCTTTTTTAAAATTTTCACAAAAATTTCTTGACAAGTTATATTTATTTTGGTTAGAATGCGCACTTCTTTTAAATTGCGGGAATAGCTCAGTGGTAGAGCGCGACCTTGCCATGGTCGATGTCGCGAGTTCGACTCTCGTTTCCCGCTCCATATTTTTTAATCAAGAAATAAAATGAAAATCCTAGTTTGCATAACTGGTGCAAGTTACGCTAAAATCGGGCTTGAACTTCTAAAATTAATCCCATCAAATCACGAAATCTACGCAATTATAAGCGAAAATGCAAAGCGCGTATTATCCGCTGAAAATGGAATTAGTGCAGATACTTTGGACAAAATAACGCAAAATTTATCACTTAAAAAAGGTATAAATTTCATCAAAAATAGCAATATTAGCGCAAATGTTGCGTCTGGGAGTTTTGGCATAGATTCTACGATTATTGCGCCTTGTTCTATAAATTCACTCGCCAAAATAAGCACAGGCATTAGCGACTCTTTGATTTTGCGCACAGCAGCTGTTGCATTAAAAGAGCACAAAAAGCTCATTTTGGGCGTGCGAGAGATGCCATTTTCTGCGATTTCATTGAAACAAATGCATGAGCTTTCGCTACTTGGAGCGGTAGTTGCGCCACCGATTTTGGGTGGATATAGTGGTGAAAATTTAGATCAAATTGAACGATTAATAATCGGAAAATGGCTTGATTTATGCGGCATAAAACATGAAATTTATACTCGTTGGCAAGGTATAAATTTAGATGAAATTTATACCGATAGAATAGACGAATTTAGCATGCAAAAACAAGATAAACAAAGCAATGAATTTGACATACAAATTTTAAAAAATAATATAACAAAACTAAAAAAATGCTCTACAAATTTGAGAAAAAACACGCAAGAAAAAGCCACCAAAAACAGCGCAATTGCGTCCAAAATCACCAAAACGAAAGGCAAAATTTGAAAAATAATTGCATATATCCTGGCACTTTTGATCCGATTACAAACGGGCATGTCGATATTGTCGCTAGAGGGCTGAAATTTTTCGATAAAATCATCGTCGCGATTGCTCGAAATAGCGCGAAAAATCCGATGTTTAGCTTTGATGAGCGCATTTTGATGACACGAAATTCGCTTGAGAAATTTGGTTCGCGCGTGGAGATTATCGGTTTTACCGAGCTTTTGATTGATTTTGCTAAAACACATCAAATCTCAACCGTGATTCGCGGACTTCGCGCGGTGAGCGATTTTGAATACGAATTGCAAATTGGCTACGCAAATGCGGCTTTGTGGGCGGAATTTGAGACGGTTTATTTAATGCCAACTCTTAAAAACGCCTTTATTTCTAGCTCGATTGTGCGCGGGATTTTCGGGCATGGAGGCGATGTTACGCACCTTGTGCCACCGCAAGTAACGCAGTTTTTAAGGGAAAAGTATGAGTATAAATTTTAATTTTTTTTCTAAATTTGTGAATTTTTTTAAGAATTTGAACAAAAAATCAATAACAAACGCGAATGAATTCAATGATAAATTAAAACAAAATTTTAGACAAATCAATATCAAATCAGCGTCAATTCTTAGCTCAAATTTAAATCTAAATTTCATCAAAAAAGAGCGCGAATGTTAATAAATTTAGAAGGAATTGACGGCGCAGGAAAATCGACGCAAATCGCGCTTTTAGCAAGCACTTTTAAAGACGCAATAATTACAAAAGAGCCTGGCGCAACACCCCTTGGAGAGCAAATTCGTAAGATAATTTTAGGCGACAATTTAAATATTTGCCATCAAGCCGAGATGTTTTTATTTTTAGCTGATAGAGCAGAACACTATGAAAAAATAATTAAGCCAAACCGCGATAAAATCGTATTTTGCGATAGAAGTTTCATCTCAGGAATAGCCTATGCTATGACAAATTTAGGGCTAAATTTAGATGAAATTTCGCGCGAAAATTTAAACACAAATTTAAGCGCAAGCATCAAAAACCCTAATGCAAATTTGGTGGTCAATAAGACAGATAAAAATGTAAATCCACACAACAAAACCACTGTAAATTTAGACTTTAATCAAGCGCAAATTTGGCAAAAATTTCAAATGCTGATAAATTTAAATAAAATCGCCTTGCAAAACGATTTCAACGCTAAATTTGTCTTTTTGAAAATCGATGAAGAGTCGCTTATTTCACGCCTAAAAATCCGTATAAAAGAGCAAGATATAAAAGCCGACACAATCGAAAAACGCGGGATTTCTTATCTATTAAAAGTGCAAAAAAATATCGAAAACGTGATAGAAATTTTGGGATTAAACGCGCTAAAAATTGACGCAAATTTGCAAAAAAATGAAATTTTAAATCAAATAAAGGAGTTTATTAGATGATAAAAGCACTTCGCGGAATGAAAGACATTATCGAAAATGGCGAAATTTATCGCAAAATAATCGGCGTATGTGAAGAGGTCGCGACAAATTTCGGGCACAAATTTATCGAAACACCAAAGCTAGAAGAGACGGCGCTTTTTCGCAGAAGCGTCGGCGAAAGTAGCGATATCGTAAACAAAGAGATGTATGAATTCGCCGATAAAAGCGGCCTTAGCGTCTGTTTGCGCCCTGAGGGCACAGCTGGTGTGGTGCGCGCTTTTATAGAAGCTAAATTTGATAAAGTATCACAAAAAGCGCGTTATTTTTACCACGGTTCGATGTTTCGCTATGAGCGTCCGCAAAAGGGGCGTTTGCGCGAATTTCATCAATTTGGCGTGGAGAGTTTTGGCATCGAAGATGTGCGCGAAGATGCGAATATTATTTTAATGGGAAGCGAAATTTTGCGCCGTTTGGGGATAAAATCTACACTAAAAATCAACTCTCTTGGCGATGAAAACTGCATGCCAATCTACCGCGAAAAGCTCGTTAAATTCCTCCTTGAGCGCGAAGATTGCCTTTGTGAAGATTGTAAAGTGCGCATCAAAACAAATCCTATTCGCGTGCTTGATTGCAAAAACCAAAAGTGTCAAGAGATCTTGCAAAATGCGCCACTTATAACGCAAAATTTAAGCCCTGAGTGCGAAAAAGAGTTTGAAAAACTACAGCAAATTTTACGCGAAAATGGCGTAGATTTTACGATAGAGCCTCGCTTGGTGCGCGGACTTGATTACTATACAAAAACAGCATTTGAATTTAGTAGCGACGCGCTTGGTAGCCAAAGCGCGGTGATTGGCGGTGGGCGTTATGATAGGCTTGTGGAGTTTTTAGGCGGTCGCGCTACGGCTGGAGTTGGTTTTGCGATGGGTGTTGAGCGTGTGATGGAAATTTTAAGTGCAAATGAGAATAAAAGCGCGCGAAAAGGTGTCTATATTTGCGCTTTAGACGCGTCAAATTTGGACTTTATCTATAATATTGGCGTGCGTTTAAGGGCGCATAATTTAGTGCAAATTGGCTACGAAGCGAAAAATTTACAAAAACATCTAAAAACAGCCGATAATTTAGAGTGCGAAATTTGCCTTTGCATTGGCGAAGATGAGATGGCGCGTGGCGAAATTTGGTATAAAAATCTCACGACAAAAGCGGAAAAAACGCTAAAAATAGATGAAATTTTGGGAGGAAAAATATTGTGAATGATTATGGACTAAGCGTTTGGGGAAACTCAAATTTTGTGATTGAAAACGGTGAAATTTGCGTAAATTCCGACTCAAAACCAGCATTGATTGATATGATAAATCAAATTCGCACAAAAGGCATTAGGGGCCCGATTTTACTACGCTTTCCGCACTTAATCAAAAAGCAAATCGTTGAAATTTACTCAAATTTTAAACGCGCGAGAAAAGAGTTTGATTACCATGGCGCGTTTAATGCTGTTTATCCACTAAAAGTAAATCAATATCCAGGCTTTGTAAAAAATCTCATTGATCTTGGGAAGCCTTATAAATACGGGCTTGAAGCCGGTTCAAAGGCTGAACTTCTTTTGGCGATGGCGTATAATAATTTTGGCGCACCAATCACGGTAAATGGTTTCAAAGATAAAGAGCTCATAAATATAGGCTTTATCGCGGCCGAAATGGGACATAATATCACCCTTACAATTGAAGGATTAAACGAGTTAGAAGCGATAATCGCCACAGCAAAGGCGCGTTTTGCGCCAAAACCAAACATCGGGCTAAGGATCCGCTTGCATAGCTCAGGGAGTGGCGCGTGGGCGAAAAGTGGCGGAATGAATGCTAAATTTGGGCTAACTTCAACAGAACTAATCGAAGCGATAAATATGCTAAAAAACGCCGATTTGCTTGATAAATTTACCATGATTCACTTTCACATCGGCTCTCAAATCAAAGATATCGGACCATTAAAAAAAGCACTCACCGAGGCTGGAAATATCTACGCCGAGCTAAGAAAATTAGGTGCGTCAAATTTAAAAGCTATAAATTTAGGCGGTGGCATGGCTGTTGAGTATTCGCAAGTAAAATCAGAGATCACGCGCAACTACACCCTGCGTGAATACGCAAATGACGTAGTTTTTGTGCTAAAGACGATCGCATCTGGCAAAAATGTCGCAGAGCCTGATATTTTCATTGAATCAGGCCGTTTTATCGCCGCTTCTCACGCGGTATTGGTTGCGCCTGTTTTGGAGCTTTTTAGTCAAGAATATACCGAAGAAAAACTGCAATTAAAAGAGAATAATCCGCCACTAATCACCGAGCTTTACGATCTTTACACAAACATAAAACTCTCAAATGCACTTGAGTATCTACACGATGCGATGAGCCATATGGAGAGCGTTTTGACGCTGTTTGATCTAGGCTATGTTGATCTGCACGATCGCTCAAATGGCGAAATTTTAGTGCATCTAATCATCAAAAAGGCGATCGCGATTTTAGGTGGCAACGAAAGCTCAAGTGAACTTTTACAAATTCAAAGCGAAGTTCAAGAAAGATACCTAGTAAATTTCTCATTATTTCAATCACTTCCCGATTTTTGGGGGCTTGGGCAACACTTTCCAATCATGCCACTTGAAAGACTTGATGAAACACCAGCACGCTCAGCATCGATTTGGGATATCACGTGCGATAGCGATGGCGAAATCCCATTTGATAAGCACAAAAATCCGCTATTTTTACACGATGTTGATGTAGAAAAGACAAACTATTTCCTAGGATTTTTCTTAGTTGGCGCATATCAAGAGGTCCTTGGCATGGATCACAATCTTTTTACACACCCAACAGAGGCGACAATCCACCTAAAAGACGATGGCGGTTTTGAGATAAAAAATTTGCTTGAATCAAAATCAATCAGTGATATTTTAGAGGATATGGATTACGACATTGCCGAGCTTAGAGAGAGTTTAAACTCGCGAATTGACGGCTCAAATTTGATCGATGAGACACAAAAAAAGCAAATTTTAGGCGAATTATATCTGTTCTTAAACGATAATGGCTACCTAAAAACAATAGGATAAAATATGGGAATTTGGGAAAAAATTAAAGAAGATTTACGCGAACCAAGCTTGCAAGATCCGGCGTTTAATAGTCGCATTGAGCTATTTTTTAACTATCCTGGCGTGTGGGCGATTGTAAATTACCGCGTGGCGCACTTTTTTTATGAGCGAAACTACAAACGTATCGCGCGAATAATCAGCGGAATTTCTAAATTTCTAACCTCTGTCGATATTCACCCAGGCGCCTCAATCGGGCGGCGCGTATTTATTGATCACGCATTTGGCGTAGTTATCGGCGAAACAGCGCAAATTGGCGACCGCGTTTTAATATATCAAAACGTAACATTAGGCGGGGTAAGTTTAAATAAAGGAAAACGCCACCCCACGCTAAAAGATGGCGTTGTTGTGGGTGCAGGGGCGAAAATTTTAGGCAACATAACAATCGGCGAAAACTCCAAAATCGGAGCAAATTCGGTCGTGGTAAAAGACGTGCCTTGCTCTTGCACTGCGGTTGGAATACCCGCTAAAATAATCGGTGGTTGCGAAAAAGAGCCACTCTCTCACAATAAAATTCCAGATATAAACAAAGAGCTTTTTTGCTACTTAATTGATAGGATTAATGTGCTTGAAAAAGCTTTATTAAAAGAAAATAAAAGTATAATTCCGCCCGAAAATTTAGATGAAAAATATAAATCCTATCTAAATTCAATCACAAAGGAGTAGATAATGTTATCCAAAAGAGTTCAGGTTTTATCGCCATCACTCACAATCGCCATCAGTTCGCAAGCGCGCATGATGAAGGCAAACGGCGAAGATGTTATTAGTTTAAGTGCTGGTGAGCCAGATTTTGACACGCCGCAAATTTTAAAAGACGAAGCGATTAAAGCGATTGATGATGGCTTTTCAAAATACACAGCTGTTGCTGGTTTCCCGCAAGTTTTAGAAGCGATCGCAACTAAATTTAAACGCGACAACAACCTAACCTATCGCCCAGATCAAATCATCACAAACGTCGGCGCAAAACACTCTTTGTTTAATATTTTTCAGTGCATTTTAAATGAGGGCGACGAGGTCATTATCCCGATTCCAGCGTGGGTGAGTTACCCTGAAATAGTCAAATTTAGCGGTGGCAAACCTGTTACTATAGAGACCTATGCCGAAAATGACTTTAAAATCACTCCAGAAGAGCTAAAAAACGCAATCTCTGCGCGCACAAAAGCGATCGTAATAAACACGCCAAACAACCCATCAGGCGCGCTCTATTCTCGCGATGAAATTCGCGCTCTTGGCGAAGTTTTAAAAGGCACAAAAGTTTTAGTCGTCTCAGATGAAATTTACGAAAAAGTAAATTTTACAGGCGATTTTTGCTCTGTTGCAAGCGTGAGCGACGATCTATTTTTGCGCACGATTACCATAAACGGGCTAAGCAAATGTGGCGCGATGACCGGCTGGCGTTTTGGATATACCGCAAGCGCGATCGATGAACTAAATCAAGCGATGAAAAATTTACAAAGCCAAAGCGTCTCAAACATCACATCAATCGTGCAAAAAGCAGCGATCCCATCACTTTTAGGCGAAAGCGATGCAGATATTAAAATGATGAAAAATGAGTACCAAAAACGCCGCGATTACGCCGTTAGCGCGATAAATGCGATTGATGGGCTTAGTGTAAATTATCCACAAGGCGCGTTTTATCTATTTGTTAATTGCTCATTAGTTGAGCGCGATTCGATGAAATTTTGCAAATTGCTTTTAGAGCACGAAAAGGTCGCTCTTGTCCCTGGGGTCGGCTTTGGAATGGATGGATATTTTAGATTATCATTTGCAACCGATTTAGAAAGCATCAAAAAAGGCATCGCTAGAATTGCCAAATTTGTCTCACAATACAGGGCGTGAATTTTGAAATTTCAAGTCAAATTTGACTTGAAATTAAATAATTTCATTGCAATATTTTTACAAAACCGCACAAATTTAAAAATAAGATAATCCATCAAACGCCGATGTTAGCAAATGCCATTGATAAAATAAATTTTAGATTCAAATTTATGCAAATTTACAAAACCCAGCGCACCAATCGCAAAATAAGCATATTTAGTAGCGATTTTAGAGAATAAAATTTGCGCATTGAACGCAAACATGCAAAGTTATATTAAAAGGCGTAAAAGTGATGAGAAATGCGGTGCAATGGGGTTTGGGTTGGTTTTTAATAAATTTAAAACGAGTGAAAGTTCTTCGTATTTTTTGCGCGTTTGGCTGGCTTTTGCAATTTGCCACACGCGGTCAAATCAAAATTAAATTTTAGTGTAAATAATCTGTGCAAATTTGCCAACAAATAGCCCAAAATTCATCAAAAATCTAATTTTCAAGCCAAAATTTCGTATAAAACTTTACAAACATCAAAACAAACGTGCAGTTTATGACTTGCATTTGCTGTTGTACACTCATTCGCCAGTTGCAAATTCATCCTGCAAAGCTAGAATCAAAATAAATTGTTTTTTGTTCTTACGCGTTTGGCTTTTGGCCATGTAACGTCGCAAATTTTTTAAATTTTCAGTGTCAAATTTGAAATAATTTCAAACAGGTAAAACAAATTTCAA
>CAUUFG010000035.1:0-14609 GCA_963544335.1 uncultured Campylobacter sp. | reverse complement strand
AACTCCTTTTTTAGGGCGTTGTAGCGCGATTTAATGTAGTCAAAATCATATATGAAAAGTGGCGTACCAAATTTGGCGAGTAGTTCTTGAAAATCCATTTTAACCCCTTGCGTTTTTTGAAAATAGAAAAAATCCGTATGAAAATATGAGTGCGATTGGCAAAATTATCCCGAATTCTGGGATTAAAAAGCCGTTTAATGAAAATCTATTAAGCACAAATAATACGCCCCAAACCAAAAGTGTCGCCATAAAAAATCCAAAGCTAAGCAACGCAAGGCTAACAAAACGTCCGCTATAAGGCATAAAAGTGTATAAAATCAACATCATCAACGGTGCAAAATATGGGGAAAAAATCATATTGTAAAGCGCAGCTTTAATATTAGAAATGTCAATATTTTGGCTTTTAAATACTTTTATCGCAGCAAGTGCGTCGATTATCGAGTAGGAATTTGATGCGTTATAGACTTTTTGCAAACTTGCTGGTTCAAAACCAAATAGATCATCGCTTTTTTTTGAAATTTCGCTTTTAAAACCAGCTGCATCCAGGCTTAAAACGTTTGGAAATTTAGTTAAATTTAGATCGTTAAACGTCCATTTTTTATCATTATAAATAGCGTTTTTTGCTCTAGCGTAGCTTGAAATTTCGCCATTTTCCAAAGTCAAAATGCGGATATTGCTAGCAGCTTTTGAGATTGCGTTTAGTTCATTCATAAAGACGATTTTATTTTCGTATTTTAAAAGCATCTGTTTTGTTGTTTGATCGCTTAATGTTGTTAAATTTTGAATACTTTTTTGAAAATCAAGCGCATAGGCAAACGGCGTAGCATTAAGCCCCACAAAACAGGTGGAAATAATTAGAGCAATGAAAAATGGTGGCAATAAAAGCGAATTTTTGCTAATTCCAAGCGAACAAAGACAGATAAACTCATTTGAGCGAATCATTGTAAAAAAAGTGATAATAAGTGCGAAAATTAAGCTCAAAGGCAGCGTATAATTTAGCGCGACAAGAGCGGTATAAATCACATAAAGCAACGCTAAGTTGGCACTTGTGGGGAAATCTTTTAAATTGGTTAAAACATCAACACCCACATAAAAACACTCTAGCGCAACGAGCAAAATGAAAACATATTTTATGTATAAAAACGAGATATATTTTGCGTATATTTTCATTTTAATCGCCTTGTTGATTAGGCGCTTTGGTGGCTATAATTTCACTGAAATTTGCGCTGTTTGATTTAGAATTTGAAATTTCTTTATTTGTGCGTAAATTTATGTTTGAAATTTCGCTTTGTTTTATGCAAGAAACATCAATTTTATCATCTAAATTTGGATTTGAATTTAAAGAATTTGGACTACTTTTAGTGTCTAGATTTTTACGTGCCGTGTTTTTAGACTTGACATTTATATCTTTTGAAATATCTAAATTTGAAGCTTTTGGCGAATTTTTACGATTAAATTTGCGCGCAGTCTCATCAATATCATTTTTTATTAAAAACTCTACTGCATTTTTTGCGTAATTAAGCGTCTCATCTAAAATCTCGCGTTCGTCTTCGCCAAATTTACCCAAAACAAAATTTATAGTATCAAATTTGCCTCGTCCAATGCCGATTCGAACGCGTTCGTATTCGTTGCCGATTAGAGAATCTATCGATTTTATGCCGTTGTGACCACCGCTACTACCGCCGATTTTAAATTTCATCGCGCCAAATGCTAGATCTAAATCATCATGAATTACGATAATTCGCTCTGGTTTATAAAAATTTGCAACAGCTTGGACTGATTTTCCGCTTAAATTCATAAAAGTTTGCGGTTTTAAAAGTAGAAGCGAACCGATTTTATAAAGTTCGCCTTGAAATTTTTCGTTTGAAATTTTTATTGCTTGCGGGCTTAAAAGTCTATCAATTACCATAAATCCCGCGTTATGGCGAGTATTTTCATACTTGCCACCGGGGTTTCCAAGCCCTAGGATAAGAGTCATTATTTCGCCGTTATAACTCCGGCTACGGCTACCGTCGCTCCGTCTAAAACTCTAACATTTTGTGGAATTTCGATGTCGCGAACCAAAACTGAATCATTCACATCTAATTTATCTACATTAATAACAAATGCGTTTGGTAGATCTTTGCCTTTGCATTTTACGACTAAACGACGTTTGAAATATACTAAAACACCCTTGTTTTTTAGACCGATTGGTGTGCCGACTAATTTTACAGGAACAAAATAGCGTGAAATTTCATCATCTAAAACCACACGTAAATCAACGTGTAAAATCGTGCTTTTTACAGGATCTTTTTGATAATCTTCGATAATTACTTTGTAAATTTTATCGCCTAATTTTACATCAAAAAATAGATTTTCTTTTGCTTTTGCCTCTTTGATGAAGTCATTTACGCGAAACGCAGCGTGAATATTTTCTAATCCTTTCGCATATACATTTGCGATTAGATAACCATCTCTTTTTAAAGCCTTGGCAGACTTTTTACCGATACTCTCTCTAATAATACCTTCAAGCATTGTTTTCCTTTGAAAAAAAATAAAGTCGGATTGTATCTAAGTATAAATAAAAAATAGTTTAATAAAATAATAAATTTCACGCGTAATTTACGTGAAATTTAGTTTAAAATTTAGATCTCTTTTAGCTCGATAACATCTTCGTTTAGTGAATCAGCGCCTTGTCTAGCTAGAATTTCGTTCTTAATCATAATCTCAAGGTCGCCTCTTGTGGTAGATTTTATAAGTGCTTCATCGCGCGTAATTACGCCGTTTTGATACAATTCTAAAAGATGTTGATCAAATGTTTGCATTCCGTAAGTTCTGCGTCCTTCTTTTATCGCATCAACAATTTCGCCATCGCGGTGGTCTAAAATCATGTCACGAATTCTTGTATTTTTACGTAAAATTTCAACCGCGGCGGTGCGTTTTCCATCTGTTGTTTTAACCAAACGTTGAGAAATTACAGCCTCCAAAACAGCGGCTAGTGTTTGGCGAATTCTGTTTTGTTCATTTACCTCAAACATACCGATAATTCTACCTAATGTCTCTTTTGCATCAACAGTGTGAAGCGTAGAAAGCACCAAGTGGCCCGTCTCTGCGGCGTTCATCGCTGTTTCGATTGTGATTAAATCGCGCATCTCACCAACAAAAATAATATCTGGATCCTCACGCAAAGCAGCACGAAGTGAATCGGCAAATGTGTTGCAATCTTGCCCGAGTGAGCGTTGATTTATGATGCAGTTTTTATCGCGAAAAACAAACTCAACCGGATCTTCAATCGTAACAATATGGCTCGTGCGCCTTTCGTTAATATAATCAATCATACTCGCGATTGTCGTTGTTTTACCGCTTCCTGTTGGGCCTGTTAAAAGTATAATTCCCCGCTCAGTTTCATCGCAAATTTTCTTGATGGTTGGCGGGAGTTTTAACTGTTCCATTGTCGGAATATCAACCGTGATTGTTCTTAAAACGATGCTAATTCCATCGATTTGAAAAAAAACATTCGTTCTAAAGCGATATCTATCGTTTAATTTATATGTAAAATCCACGCTTTTTTCACGAATAAGTTCATCAAATCGTCCGCGCAAAAGCTCTTTTGCAAGGTCTAGCGCGTCTTCTTTAGATAAGATACTATCGCTTAATTTCACGATTTCGCCGTGTATGCGTCCGCGGATGTGCGATCCAGCTTTTACGTGTAAATCGCTACCGCCGTTTGTGACTAAAAACTCTAGAAATTTGTTTAATCTTTGTTTTTGAACGTCTGCGTATTCTGTCATTTTCTATCCTTTTAAATTTTGCAAAATTTCATCAAAAGCGACCTTAAATTGCGCCATTCCATCATCTAAAAGCTCTTTATAGCAATGAGAAATTTCTATATTGTTCTTTTTTAATGCGTCAAAATATCTTTGAATTTCTTCGCTTGTTGCTGGTTTAATAATCTCGCTTTTATCTTGCAAAAACGCCTTAATCGCATCAAGCGGCGCGGTATTTACGACGTTTTGAAACATCAAAGCTTTTATATAGTAATCTTTTGGTAAATCAGGATTTTTCACGCCCGTGCTAGCAAATAGCGCGCGAACATTTTTTAAATTTGCATCTTGTATCTCTTTGTAACAAAGCGTGGCGTTATAGATACCAAATTTTGACTTTTCTAGTCCAAATTCTTCAAATTTGGCGTCTAAAATTTTGTCGAATCTGCTGACAAAAATGCTAATCACACACTTTGGCAAATTTGCATTTGGAAAGCGTTTTTGAAACTTTTTCGTCCCTTTTTTCATTGCGCTTAGACACTCTTTTGTCTGCTCTGGGGAAAAAATCAGCGTCGCATTTACATTTATACCTTTTTCTATTAGATCGCTCATCGCATCTATTCCCTCTTTTGTTGCGGGCACTTTTATCATTACATTTGGCATTCCAATGGCGCTATAAAGACGTTTTCCCTCTTTGTAAATCTCCTTTGAGCTCATCAAATTAGGATCTACTTCAATGCTAATAAATCCATCATCACTCTCGCAAAAATTTCGCAACATAATCTCTGCTGCGCGTCTAATATCGCGCATCGCCAAAATTTCGTATTTTTGTTTTGTGGTTTTATTTTCTAAATTTTTTGAAGCCTCACGATATTTTTCGTTTGTCGTAATCGCATTTTTAAAGATTGACGGATTTGACGTTGCGCCGTTAAAATCGCCATTTGCGATAAATTTCTTAAAATCGCCATCTAAAAAATCACTCTCAATAAAATCGCACCAAAGCGAGAAGTTTCCACTATACATATTTTGCAATCTCCATTAAATCTTTTGTATCAACGCAATAAGTAGCCTCTTTTTTTAAGACTTCATTTGCGCAAAAGGCAATTTTTAGCCCAGCTTCTTTAAACATTGACACATCATTTGCGCCATCTCCTACGCACATAATCTCATCTGCACAAAGCCCCAAAAGTGCCTTTAGCTCGCGCAAAAGTGCGCCCTTTGAAAAGCCAAAGCTCATCTCGCCACCAACTTCGCCTGTTAAAACGCCATCTTTTTCGTGTAAATAGTTTGCAAAACTCGCATCAAAGCCCAAAATGTCGCGCGCCACGTCCGTTGCGATATGAAAACCACCACTAAAAACTACCACTTTTATGCCCTTTGATTTTAGATATGCGATAATCTCTTTTGCACCTTTAATAAATGGCAAATTTTGCGCTACTTTGGCGATTTGCTCTGTTTTTGTGCCTTTTAAAAATTTAGCTCTTGCATGTAGAGATTCAAAAAAATCCAAATTTCCAGCCATTGCGTTTTTTGTGATTTGTGCGACTTTATCGCTTGCCCCACAAATTTCAGCGAATTTTGTAATTGTTTCGCCGTCCATAAGCGTAGAATCAAAATCAAATACACATAATTTAATCAAAATTTAATCCTTTTTAAAAGCGTTAATTATAGCTTAAAAATATCTATCTCATCTAAAATTATTTTGTTTTCATTAAAATTTAGTTTATAAATCAAGCCACTTTGCGCGAATGATTTTAGGTTAAAATAAGTTTTTTCTCCAAATTTGAGCGTTTGACCTTGATGATAGTGCCCTTCGATGATGAAATTTGAGTGAAATTTATCGATTTTTTTGGCGATAATTTCGCGAAAATTTGCCAATTTGCGATAGAGAATTTTCTCATTTTGGCGACGCAAAATCGTGCGAGAAATAGCAAAACCCAGCGCGCGATCGATGAGATTCATCACAAAAATAAACGTCGCACTTCGCATACAATATATAAAAATTTTATCCCAAATCGGCAGATAAATGTCGCCATGAGCGATGGAAATTTGTGCTGTTTTATCTGCGCAAAAAAACTCACAAGCAACCGGCTGAACGCGGTTGGGATAGATTTTTACAAGCGGAAAAATATCGCGCAAAATAAAGTCGTGATTTCCCTCAAAATAATAAATTTCATGCGTTTTTGAAAGCTCATTAATCATCGCAATTTCATCGGCGTAAAATTCCCGCACAAAATCGGCATTTGTCAAAAAATCAAACATATCGCCCACGAAAAATAGCTGCAAAGCGCAAATCTTGCCATCAATCAATGCACGCAAAAACTCTCGAAAACGCGGGCGCGACGTGTTAGAATGAGCGTCTGCGATGAATATCGCATTTTGATTAATTTTTATCAAATTTTTGCCCTAAATTTGGTGTGAAATTTATCTTTATGTGAGAAATTTTTAAACCCTAGCGCGCAAAATTTAGTTAAATTGAATTGTAAATTTTTTGATTTTAGATTTAAAATAGGCGATAAATTTAAATGTAAATTTACGCTAATTTTATTAATAAATTTGCGCCAAATTTTAGCGCGAAAATTCGCAAAAAATCCATTTAAATTTTGCATTAAATTTGCACTCTTGTTTTCCAAAAAACGTCTTAAAATTTTTGAGTAATTCAATCTAAATTTAACATATTTTTTTGACACGAAAAATTTAGAAAATCTGCGCCAAATTTGAGTATAAATTTCTTCAAATTTTAATCTTAAAATTTGAGTGTGAAAACTAGCTAAATTTGGCGAAATTTTATTAAATTTAAAGCTTAAACTCCCGCAAATTTTATTCGCGCTGGGTTTTGCAAGCTTTGCGCTCAAATTTAGCCAAATTTTATCCATAATCAAGCTCTAAATTTTGCGCACAAAATCAAATCCCATGCGCAATAAGTGGCAAACCAAGGCTTTCATCAAGCCCAAGCATCAAATTCGCACTCGCCATCGCCTGCGAAGATGCGCCACGCAAAAGATTATCAATCGCTGAGTTTATCCAAATTTTATCACCCTTTTGGCGGACGCAAATATCGCAAAAATGCGTCCCCACGACATCTTTTATGCGGACTGGATTTTCACGAATTCGGATAAATTTTTCATCTTTATAAAACTCGCGCAAAATCTCATCTGCATTAAAAAATTTACGTAATTTTACGAAAATTGACGCACTCATTCCACGCGTTATGTCAAGCAAATTTGGCACAAATAAAACATCAGTTTTAGAGTTATTTTGACGCTCAAATTGCTCTTTTATCTCATCTTGATGGCGGTGGGCAAGCGGATTGTAGGCGTTTAAATTCTCATTAACCGCTACAAAATGCGAACTCTCTTTAAGCCCCTTTCCTGCGCCACTAACGCCACTTTTTGCATCAATCATCACGCCAAAATCATTATCAATCAGCCCAGCAAAAGGCGCAAGAGCCAAAAGCGAACAAGTAGGATAACAACCAGGATTTGCCACAAGTTGCGCTGATTTTATTCGTTCGCGGTTAATCTCTATTAATCCATAAACCGCATTCGCTAGATTCGCGGGATCTTTGTGCAAGACGTAATTTTTTTCATAAAGTTCGCAAGATAAGCGATAATCAGCCGATAAATCGACAACTTTTGGGCCAAAATTTAGAATTTGCGGGACAAATTCCATCGCTTTTTCGTGTGGTAGAGCCAAAAAAACAAGGTCGCAACACTCGCTTGCCACTTTTGCGTTTGCAACTTGCACATCCATATCTAAAACGCCCGAAAGTTGCGGAAAAATTTCGTTTATTTTGCCAGATGAAGTCGCTGCGATGTAGGTTAAATTTAGGCGCGGATTAGCCAAAATGCATTTAATTAATTCAAGCCCAGTATAACCACTAACGCCGATAATTCCGACATTCATCGCTACTCTCCAAAGTCTATTTTTTTATATTCAATACGTATTATTTCGACTTCGCTTGTGCCATTTGGCAAACGCAAAGTGACATTATCGCCCTCTTGTTTGCCGATTAATCCACGCGCAAGCGGGGAAGAAATATTGATTAGCCCTTTTGCGACGTTGCTTTCGCTCATTCCGACGATTGTGTAGGTTTTTTCTAGCTCGGTGTCAAGATCCATTATCGTAATTGTTGAGCCAAATTTTACGCGATCGTGCTCGTATGAGCTTGGATCGATTACTTTTGCGTTTGCCACAGTGGCTGATAATTCGGCGATTTTTGCTTCGATAAATGCCTGTTTTTCGCGCGCGGCGTGATATTCTGCGTTTTCTTTTAGATCGCCGTGACTTCGCGCGGTATCGATCTCTTCTACCACTTTTGGACGCTGATTAAATTTCAAATCATTTAACTCGTTTGTTAATTTTTCGTATCCATATATCGTCATTGGTTCTTCCATTTTTGTCTCCTTATAATTGATTAAATTTTATTAAATTTGCCACATTTTTTGCTGCGCCGTGGGCTAAATATTCGCGCAATCTCTTGCTAACACTATCAAATTTTGCCACGTTTTTGATCTCATTTTCATAGGCTTTAAGTAAATTTTCGTGCGTTACTTGCTCTTGAATCAACTCCAAATTTAGCGGTTTTTCGCCCAAAAAATCCAAAATTATATTCGCAAGACCGGCATATTTTAGCTTTACAAATTTACGAGCGATGAAAATGTCTATCGGTTTTGCTTTATAACAAAGCACAAATGGCGTCCCAATAAGTGCTGCTTGCATCGTCGCTGTGCCAGAGCAAATAAAAGCAAATTTCGCCCCACTCATCGCCAAAACAGCATCATCACTAATCTCAAACGCCCTTAAATCGCCATAAATTTCATCTTTTTTAGCCATTAAATTTGCAGGGATTGGCAAAACTAGCTTTTTGTCTTCAAATTTAGTCGCCAAGTCCCTAAAAATCGGCATCAAACGCTTTATTTCGCCGATACGAGAACCAGGCAAAAAAGCGATTTTTTCAGGTAAATTTTGCTTATTTTGTTCTAAATTTCTAGCCAAAATTTGCGCCCTATTTATCTCATCAAAATTTATCTCATCTAAAAGCGGCGAGCCAACATAGTGACATTTTGGATAAAATTTGCGCTCAAAATCCCAAATCGCAGCAAGATTATCGCAATTTTCTTCGACTATTTTTGCGCGCCCAGGCTTCCACGCCCACACTTGCGGGAGGATAAAATATGTGATTTTTGCGCTTATGCCAGCTTGTTTTAGGGCTTTTGCAAGCGGAATATTAAACGCAGGAGAGTCGATTAAAAGCACCGCGTCGCACTCACGTGCCATCTTTACCAGGGCTTTTAAGGCTCGCTTGGCTTTTAAAATCAGTGGCAAAATTTCAAAAAATCCCATCGCGGAAAATTCACTACTTTTCGCATATGGCGATCCAAATTTTTCATCGAAAATCCCGCAAATTTCATAATCTTTGAGCTCTTTTAAAATTTCGCCTAAATGTAAATTTGCTGATGGTTCTAGCGCAGATATTAGAAGTTTTTTAGCCATTTTTGTCCCGAAAATTTTTTGCCGATTATAACAAAGTATGATAAAATAGGGGCTAAAAAAGGCAAAATTTTGAAAGAAATTCTTATTACAAATGATGATGGTTATGAGGCGCGCGGGATTTTAGAGCTATCTAAAACTCTAAGCAAAATCGCAAATGTGCTAGTTGTTGCGCCATCACAGGAAAAATCAGCTTGTTCGCATTCGCTTACGCTTACAAAACCTTTGCGTTTTATAAAAGTGCGTGATAATTTTTTTAAATTAGACGATGCAACCCCCGCAGATTGCGTCTATTTGGCACTTCACGCGCTGTATAATAAAAAGCCCGATTTGATAATTTCTGGCATAAATCATGGTGCAAATGTGTGCGAAGATATCACCTATTCTGGCACGTGCGGAGGCGCGATGGAAGGGGTTTTGCAAGGAATTCCATCGATTGCTATTTCGCAGTTTTTTAATAATAATTCTCTTGATGAGCTTGGATTTGATTTAGCTTGTGAAATTTCGTTAAATTTGGTAGAAAAAATATTGCAAAAAGGCTTTCCCTTATATGAGAGAAAATTTTTAAATTTAAATATACCAGCCGTTAGTAAAGCCGATTTTAAGGGACTTTGCGTCGCCAAAGCGGGAGAAAAATTTTATCCAAACGAGGCATTTTGTAACACGAATCCGCGCGGATGCGAATACTACTGGCTAGGGCTTGCGAGCATGCTTTTTGACGCTAAAAAAAATCACGATAGTGATATCGCACTTTTAAATGATGGCTTTGCGACTCTTACGCCAATACAGCTAAATTTGACCGCATTTGATGAGATTTTTAGGCTTGAAAAATGGATAAATTTATAGATAAAAGCATGCGAATTTTAAAGCCAAATTTAGACGCGAAGATACAAAACCCAGCGCAAAATTTAGATTCAAGCGATGAATTTGCGATGAATTTGGATCAAAATTTAACTAAAAATTTAGTTTTTTATGAAAAATCCGATAAAAATTCAGACAACAAGGATAAATTTGCCGATGAAATTTCAGCCAAAACAGAAGAAATTCAAGATCGTTTTACCCGCTCGCGCGCACTTTTTGGTTTAAATTTTACAAAATTACAAAACGCTCGTGTTTTGGTATGCGGCTGTGGTGGCGTCGGCGGGGCGTGCATAGAGGCTCTTTATCGTTGCGGGGTGGTAAATTTAAGCGTGATTGATTGCGATATTTTTGAAATCACAAATCAAAACAGGCAGTTTGGTAGCGAAAATTTAGGCACAAAAAAGTGCGATTTTTTCGCAAACAAATTTGATGGAATTTCACCGATTTTTTCAAAAATAGATGATGAGTTTATGGCTAAATTTGACTTTTCGAAATTTGATTTTGTAATTGATGCAATAGATGATATACGCGCTAAAATCGTGCTTGCCGATATTTGTTTCAAGAAAAAAATTCCATTTATTAGCTCTTGCGGAAGCGCAAAAAGGTTAAATCCTGCAATGATCGAAATTTGCTCGATTTGGAAAACTTGTGGCGATCCATTTGCTAAAAAAATTCGCTATGAATTAAAAAAATTACCATATAAAATCGAGTATCCAGTAGTATTTTCGCGCGAAATCCCACAAACAAAATCAATGGGAAGTTTTATGGGTGTAACAGCTAGCTTTGGAATGTTTTTGGCTAGTTTTGTTATTCAAAAACTCATTGAGAAATAATAAAGTTTAGCTATATAGACTAAACTTTATTAACAAAAATTAGTAAGAATTTGTAAATTTCTATTGACAGTAAATGAAATTTAACCTATAATCTCGTCACTCAAAAAAATGAGTGCTAATAATTGAGTAAAATCCAAATCAAATTTAGAAAGGGAAACAAATGAAGTTTCAACCACTTGGAAAACGCGTTTTAATTGAACGCGAAGAGGAGACAAAAACTACTGCTTCTGGCATTATTATCCCAGATAACGCTTCAAAAGAAAAACCATCAATCGGCAAAATCGTCGAAATCGGTAAAGAGTGCGAGGGCGTAAATATCGGCGATCAAGTCGCATTCGCAAAATATTCAGGCAGCGAAATCACATTAGAAGATAAAAAATATCTAATCCTAAATTTAGAAGACGTTTTAGGCGTAATTAAATAAGAAAGGCAAAAAAAAATGGCAAAAGAAATTAATTTTTCAGATGACGCTAGAAATCAGCTATATGCTGGTGTTAAAAAACTAAACGACGCGGTAAAAGTTACAATGGGACCGCGCGGTCGCAACGTGCTAATTCAAAAAAGCTTTGGCGCACCAACAATTACAAAAGATGGCGTTAGCGTTGCAAAAGAGATTGAATTAAAAGATACTATCGAAAATATGGGTGCATCTTTGGTGCGTGAAGTTGCTAGCAAAACAAACGATCAAGCAGGTGATGGCACTACAACAGCGACCGTTTTGGCTCACGCAATCTTTAAAGAGGGTCTTCGCAACATCACAGCTGGCGCAAATCCTGTCGAAGTAAAACGCGGTATGGATAAATTTGCAGTAGCCGTTACAGAAGAGTTAAAAAAATCAGCAAAAAAAGTGAGCGGAAAAAAAGAGATCGCGCAAGTTGCGACAATTTCAGCTAATAATGATAGCTCTGTTGGTGATCTAATCGCAGAAGCGATGGAGAAAGTCGGCAAAGATGGCGTAATCACTGTTGAAGAAGCAAAATCTATCAATGATGAATTAAATGTTGTTGAGGGTATGCAGTTTGATCGTGGATATTTAAGCCCATATTTCATCACAAACGCCGAGAAAATGCAAGTAGAGCTTAGCTCGCCATTAATCTTGCTTTTTGATAAAAAAATCGCGAATTTAAAAGATTTGTTACCTGTTCTTGAGCAAGTTCAAAAAACAGGCAAACCGCTTTTAATAATCGCAGAAGATATCGAAGGTGAGGCACTTGCAACTTTGGTTGTAAATAAACTTCGTGGCGTGCTAAATATCAGCGCGGTAAAAGCTCCTGGTTTTGGCGATCGCAGAAAAGCGATGCTTGAAGATATCGCGACTTTAACAGGTGGCGCAGTTGTTAGCGAAGAGCTTGGCAGAACGTTAGAGGGCGCAAATTTGAGCGATCTTGGACAAGCTGAGCGCGTTGTAATTGACAAAGATAACACAACAATCGTAAATGGTGCGGGCGAAAAAAGCGCAATTGATGCTAGAATTTCACAAATCAAAGCGCAAATCGCAGAGACTACAAGCGATTATGATCGTGAAAAATTGCAAGAGCGTTTAGCTAAATTAAGCGGTGGCGTAGCGGTTATAAAAGTAGGCGCAGCAACCGAAACAGAGATGAAAGAGAAAAAAGACCGCGTAGATGATGCGCTAAATGCGACAAAAGCAGCGGTTGAAGAGGGTATCGTAATCGGCGGTGGCGCAGCACTTGTAAAAGCTGGAAAACGCGTAAATTTAGATCTAAAAGGCGATGAAAAAATCGGCGCAGATATCGTTAGACGTGCTCTTTTTGCACCGCTTCGCCAAATTGCTGCTAATGCTGGATTTGATGAGGGTGTGGTCGCAAACGCTGTTTTTGAGTCAAAAAATACAGACGAAGGCTTCAACGCAACAAGTGGCGAATATGTTGATATGTTTAAAGCTGGAATTATCGATCCAGTAAAAGTTGAGCGTATTGCGCTACAAAATGCGGTTAGTGTTTCAAGCTTGCTTTTAACAACAGAAGCAACGGTAAGCGATATCAAAGAGGACAAGCCTGCTATGCCAGCGATGCCTGATATGGGCGGTATGGGTGGCATGGGTGGCATGATGTAGGTCAAATTTACCACTTTTTAAACTGAAACTCACTGGCTTGGCAAATTTAGTCAAGCCTTTTTGTATTTTATATTTTCCCCTGTTTTTGGCACAAATTTATATTAGAAATTTGGATTAAATTTGTATCTATTTTGAAATTTTTTTAACTCTTGAAATTTGAGTTAAAATCGCGCTTGGTTTTAAATTCCTAGCCAAAAATTATTTTTACATTTTTATAATATTCAAAAATCGCAAATTTGGAAATTTTATAACTCTTTGATCGCTTAGATAAAAACAAATACACAAAAGGCAAAAAATGTTATTTTCTTTCGAAAAAATTTTCATTTTGCTCCCTTTGAGTAACAAATTTATAACTTTTGGAATTTTTCTTTTTTTAAAAGAGTTTTTGGCTTGCTTTGAACGATTTATTTTCTCTTAAATAAAGATAAAAATCCATTTTAATGCCTTGAATTTAGTAAAGCAAATTTAATATAAGCTGTAAAGCTATGATATGAATTTTGTAATTTGCAAACTCATTTTTGTAGTTTTGACAATTGGTGTTTTAAATTGCGTCGTGCTTTTTTGGCTTAAAAACAGCTATCAATTAGGATTTGCTTGCCAAATTTGGAAATTTTTCGCACTCATTTGCCATTAAAATTTGCAAATTTTAGATAAATTGCCACCTTAAAATCGCGCTAAATTTAGCGGTCTTTTATATCTTAAATTTTCGCAAAAATATTTCAAGATTTCTCGAAATTTGTTTAAATAAACTTATTTTGCTTGCTGATATTTTTAATAGCAAATTTCAGCATATTTTTTTGATAACTTCTTTTTGATATTGACAATCTATTATTTTTTACTTATTATTCGCTTTTCATTATCAATTTAAGGAGATTATTTGTATATAGATTATCAAGATTTGGACTTTTCATTTCTGAAGTCTCAGGGCGGAATAGGAGTATTAACCTCCACGCTTAGCGCGATGCAAGAGCGTAAAATGCCATATTTAAACAAACTACTACACAAAATAGACATTTACGATAATTTTGAACAAATTTTTAAATACAAAGCGTTGATTATTCCAAATGGCGTGAATGAAATTTGGCTTTATGAGCATAAAACGCGCTCGAAAATTACATAAAAAGCGGACGAATTTTAATAAATTTCGCCACTAATTCCACGCACTATTTACCAAGCCAAACCTCAGCATACATCCCAAGCGATACGCCGATTAAAACGCGCGAAATTTTCCCTAGCAAACACGCAATCTTTCACGGCGTTAGAGCGTATGATCTAAATTTTCGCCGCGGGGTAAAGGGCTTTTTTAATCGCGGATATTTTAATGCGCCAAAAAATTCGCTCGAAATTATGAGCGATAGTGAGAAAAAATGCGTCGCTTTTATCGAAAAAATCGGCGATGGCACACTTTTGGCTACTGCTGGAGCGGATTTTTTATGTTATGGCGCGTTTGAGTTAAGCACGACAAAACGAACAGCTATAAATCTGCTTTTATGGGTGGAACACTGCTTAAAAACAGGCGAAATTGATCCAAATTTTAGTGAAATTTACATCAAATCTAGCAAATTTATAAAGCAAATTTGTTCGCAAAATGATGAAAATTTA
>CAUUFG010000034.1:0-14633 GCA_963544335.1 uncultured Campylobacter sp. | reverse complement strand
TATGCACACCCGTTTATGTGGCGTCTATCGTTTTCTATGTAGAAAAATCGTGCCCATTCGGGGCTTTTTGAGAGGTTTAAACAAAATTATATAAAACAGCGCAAAACGCTCTATTTTTTGCTAAGCAAGTGCGCTAAATCCACGAAATATTTAGCATTTTCAACAGGAACATCAGGCAAAATGCCATGACCTAGATTAAAAATATGGTGCGCGTGGCGCGTGGCTTTTAAAATTTCTTCCACACCCGATTTTATCGCGCTTTGCGAATACAATCTACACGGCTCTAGGTTGCCTTGTAAGACATATTTATCGCCTAAAATTTTAACCGCATCTCTCATCGGCGTCGCCCAATCTACACCAAAAACATCGAAATTTCCATCAATTTTTTCTAAAAATCCACTTATGCCTTTTGGAAAAACAATAATCGGCACTTGCGGAAATTTCGCCTTTAAAAAGTCACAAATTTCGCGAATATACGCCCATGAAAATTCAAAATAAGCACTCTCTTCAAGTGCGCCCGCCCAGCTATCAAAAATCTGCACGGCATCGACTCCTGCGTGGATTTGACGCTCTAAATAACGCTTACTAGCCTCTGTAATCAAAGCCAAAATTTCATGCATAAGTGCCGGATTTTCATATAACAAGCGTTTGCAAATGGCGTAATTTTTACTCCCTGCACCCTCGATAATATAAGTAGCAATCGTCCAAGGCGCACCGCAAAAGCCAATTAACGCCTTTTGGCTAGGCAAATTTTGACGCGTCAAAGCGATCGCATCATAGACATATTGCAAACGATCATCAAATTCGCGCAAATTTAATCTCGCCAAATCGTCCGCTTTTCGCACTGGATTTTCAAAAACAGGACCTTCGCCAGCGACAAATTTCAGACTCAAGCCAAGTTCCATCGGCACAACCAAAATATCACTAAAAAGTATCGCTGCATCGATATCTAGCTCGCTTACGGGCTGCAATGTTACCTCACTAGCCAAAGCCGGATTTTTACAAAGAGAGATAAAATCGCCCGCTTTTGCGCGAGTGGCGCGATATTGGGGTAGATATCGCCCTGCTTGGCGCATCATCCATACAGGCTCAAACGGGGTCTGCTTTTTTAGGCATTTGTCGATGAAAATCATATGGTATCCTTGCTTTATCAGTTTGATTTAAAATTTAAAAACTAGGTTTCACGCTAATTGGTTTCTCAAGGCGCTCTTCAACACTTTTGTTTTCATAAATTTTTTGACAAAACTCATCGTCTGCATCATCACCTTTTATAACTGTTATATGCTCTTTATCTAATGAAATTTTGATGCAAGATTTATCTTTTGTTTTTAAAGTTGCCATTGTATCATCGATTTCATATAATGAAACATTGGTCATATTTGATAGTTTGTCAAATTTGCCTTGTGATGTATGATAAGCACTAAAATCGCTAAGCAAAGTTTCTAAATTTGTAACTGCTTTTGAGACTTCAGCATCATCATTTTGGCTTGTTTTATCATTTTTACCAGCATTAAATATACTGCTTGTATCCGCGACATCTATATTATTTACCTTAAATTTATCGCCCTCTAAAGCAAAATCTACGCTAAATCCGTTGCCCTCAGGTTTAATGAATCGACCGCCAAATAGCATAATCATCGGTGCGCCTTGTGCTAGTTTTGGATAAGGTGCTAATAATTTATCGATAGTCGTAGCGGATTTAAGAGAGCCTTTAAATTTGATAGCTTTACTAAATTTATTGTTGTCTTCATCGATTATGCCTTGTATGAGGCCTTCACCATCTATTGATAAGTCCAAATTTAGCGCGAGTTTATCGCCATTTGTGTTTTGAATAGAGAGCTCTTTTATCATAAGACTTGCGCCTTTTTTGAAAGATTGTTTAAATATATCTAAAAATTCATCTTCTTTATCTTCGCTAGCAAATTTATACAATTCGTCGAGATTTTCGCCGATTTTTGCGTCAAATTTCATGTTCCAATCAATTAGCATATCTTTAAATTTCATATCGTCAGTATCGATTAGAGGGATTTTAAACATATCTTGTGCGATTATATTGCCATCACTTTCATAAACTTTTGCGCTATCTGCAATATCGCTTAGTTTTACAAAATTTCCAACATTGATTGATTGAATTTTAAAATTTACAGTGTAGTTTTTTGCGAATTTAAATAGTTGCTTTAAATCTATTGGTTCATCAAATTTTAAATTAGCCTCTAGCCCTTTTATCTCGAAATTTATAGAAGGCATCGAAATTTTTCCGATTTTAAATGTATATTCTTTTAATTTTTTATCATTTGTGGTTTCTGTGATTATATTAAAGCTGTTTAACATCGCGCCTTTTATCGAAATATCTTTTAATGAAAATTCAGCGTGTGTGCCGTTAATAGCGGTATTTGATTTAATATGAATAGGCGCGTCTGTTTTAAAAATAGCGATTAAGGCTGCGGCGATATTAGGGGTTGTGATTTTTACGTCGCCTTCTTGCTCAATGCTGCCATTTAAAAGCGAGTGTTTCATAGTAAAATCGTATCTAAAGTCAATAGATTGCAATGCTATTTTATTGATTTCATCTAAGAGTAGTTGTGTTTCTTTGGGATTATATAAATGTATGTTTTTCACAGCTTTGATAATATCGTCTTTTGTGATTTGTCCCTCTATAAAGCCATGAGAAGTCGTAAAGCCTCGGTGAAATTCGCTATTTTTTAGATGAAAATCACTGCTATTTTTCATATTCTCAAATTTATCCTCAATTTTAGAGCCCATATAGTAGGTCCCGCCAGCAAAAATTCCTATAATAATTACCAAGAAAATAATCAATTTTTTCATCTAAATTCCTTTTGAAAAATATAAACGTGGCATTGTATTTAAATTTCTTAAAATTAGGCTGATTTTAATGAAATTTGACTTTATTTAAGATAGAAATTTTACGCCGATTTTGGCAATGTAAATTTAAAAATTTGGTTTAATTGCGGATAAATTTTTGAGAATAGATGCCACAATGTAGCATCTAAATGATCTATTTATTGGCTTTTTCGATATATTCGCCACGGACTGTATCCACACGGATAACTTCGCCTTCTAAGATATGAAAAGGGATTTGAACTACTGCGCCAGTCTCTAAAGTGGCTGGTTTTTTGTTGCTTCCTTGTGTGTCGCCGCGGAAATTTGGTGCGGTTTCGACGATTTTTAGCTCGACTACTTGTGGGACTTCAAGCCCGATCGCTTTACCATTGTGAAACAAAACATCGACCATCATGCCATCTAACATCCATTTTTTATTATCGCCGACCTCTTCATCTGAGATTGCGATTTGCTCGTAGCTTCCCGTATCCATGAATTGGCAAAATTCGCCATCGTCATAAAGATATTGCATCTGCTTTTCTTCTAAGTGCGGAGTTTCGCATTTATCCCCAGCGTGGAAAGTTTTTTCCAAAACGCGCCCATCGATATAAGATTTAATTTTAACGCGCACAAAAGCTGGACCTTTGCCTGGTTTTACGTGCTGATATTCGACGATTTTAAACGGCACGCCATCAACTTCGATTTTTAAGCCTTTTTTTAAATCACCCATTCCGTAGGTCATTTTGTCTCCTTATAAAAAAATCCAGATTATAGCAAAAAAAATTGAAATTCTAACTTGCATATAAGGAAAAAATATTATAATACGCGCGACCCCTTCGTCTAGTGGGCAAGGACATCGTATCTCATACGTAAAACGTTCGTTCGAATCGAACAGGGGTCGCCAAATTTGAGATCTATTTTATATATGCACCTTGCGATGTTGGATTAGATGCAATGTCGCTATCGTTTGGCTCATCGGAAGTTTGAAATATAAAGTCATCTTCACCTTTTAAATAAGCGATAATATATCCTAACTCTTGTGATTGAAGTTTAGAAGCGATTGGTTGCATTACGAGTTTTGACGCTTTACCGTGGCTTGGATCGGTTAAATATGCATTAAATGATGCAAAAATTTCTTTTCCGCTCATTTGAGTTAATTTTTTTGTGCCTATACCTGCACGTTTTTCTCCCTTTTCGCCATGGCATCTAGCACATTTGTTATCATACATTGATTTTCCGATTGAGGCTGAATACTCTATATTTTTATCTATTCCGATACCTAAAAATCTGCCATCTTTTGTGAGCGGTTGTTTTTTATCATCGGCTTGTAAAATAGTTAAAAAAGCGGTTGAGATAAAGAGCGAAGCAAAAAAGAAATTTTTCATAAATATCCTTGAAAATTTGAATAAAAAAAGGGGCGAGAAACTCGCCCCAAAGAGTTGTGGATTTTTAATTAAAAGCTATATTTTGCTTGGAATCTGAATGTATCAGTTTTAAGACTATTACTAACTCCTTTTTCTTTTTCATCCATGTGAGAGTACCAAGATTGGAATGATAATTTTTCATTGTATTTGTAATCTACTCTTGCTACGATTTCACTTCTATCTGTTTTATTGTCACCAAGTTTTTGAGAACCATCAACCCAATCAAGTCCTAATCTTACACCGCTATCTGGAATAGTATAACCAGCTGTGATGAAGTAGTATTTGTTTTTACCACCATATATTGTATAGTCTAATAGATTTTCACCTGGGCTGATAAATGAACCTTGATCTTCAAATGAGTTTAGAGATAATTTATCTTCTTTTGTAGAGAAATTAATATAACCAGCACTAAAATCTACACCGAAAAACTCTGAACTAGCTTCAATAGCCCAGAAATCGCCATCATGTACTAAATTACCTAAGCTTGTTTTAAATTTGCCATCAAAATCAGAGAAAGCGTATTGTCCTTTTAAGCCTAATTTTACATCATCACTAAGGGCAAAATCACCAGCTAGCTCAAGAGCAAATAGATTTGTAACATCCTCTAATGATGCATACCATAGTTGGAAAGAGATCGGATCATATGAACCAATAGCTGCTACACCATATAAATTATGATCGGTTACCATTTTGCCAGTAGCTGCTTTAATGTCTTCGCCTATTGTGCCTCCTAAGATTGCGAAATCTGTATTTTCATTTGTTCCGATATTACGATCTTTTTCAAGAGAATCCATAAATAGTGCTGCAAGGACTAAGCCCTCTACATCTGTATTTAATACTTTAATACCATCACCATACATATCATCTGTAAAGAATGCACCGATTGTTTGGCGACCTAGTTGGATAGTAGTGTTGCCAAATGTAGCACCTAAGAAAAATTGACTTGCCTCAAATTTATATTGATTATAAGCTGTGCTATTGGTCATGCCATTATCTTTGCTCTCATATCTAATGCTAACTACATTGAAAAAGTTATCATCAATTGTAGTTTTTACATTCATAACAGCTTTGAAATTCCATTTTGATTCGTGTGAATTTTTTTTGTCTGCTTTTTTTTGTTCAGCTGTATATCTAACTCTTGTCATACCGCTAACGTCTACACCTTTAATCGCTTCTTCAAGTGGCATAGCTGAAGCTGAAGTAGCCAAAGCACCAGCAGCAAGAGCTGCTACTAAACTTAATTTTACTAGTTTCATTTTGAACTCCTTAAAAAAATATTTTGGGATAGTATCATAAAAAATTGTTTATTTAGCTTAAAATTTTATAAAAATTACAAAAATATTATCAGATTTTTACCATTCATTAACCAAATTTGATAGTTTGTACGTAAATTTGTAGATAAATCAAGCGTTAAATCCATAAGAATTTAACGCTTTTGTTTTATGTGGAATTAAAATTTTTGCACCAACACAGGCAAATTTATATAAAACTTGTGTTGGCAAGTATTTATAAACGCTAAAATTTACCCGTGAGTTCGCTCAAATTCGCGCATAAACTCAACCAAAGTTTTTACATTTTCCAAACTGACCGCATTATAAATCGAAGCGCGAAGACCCCCTAAAATGCGGTGTCCTTTTAATCCTATCATCGCATTTTGCTCTGCTAGTGATACAAATTCTTTATCCAAATCGGCATTGGGCGTAGCAAAGGTTACATTCATTTTCGAGCGTGAGTTTTTTTGTGCGTGCGCGGTGTAAAACTCAGTGCTATCAATTGTGTCATAAAGAAGTTTAGCTTTTTTCGAATTTAGCTCATCAATGCCCTTTAATCCGCCGTTTTCATTAATCCAATCAAGCACTAAATCAAGCATATAAATTCCAAAAGTTGGTGGTGTATTCGCAAGAGAGTTTGCATCGGCTTGAGTTTTATAGCGCAAAATTGTCGGAACTTTGGCGCCGATTTCGCTCTTTTCGACGCGCTCTAGTAGGTCTTTACGGATAATTACTAGCGTTACGCCCGCTGGTCCGCCATTTTTTTGCGCCCCGCCCCAAAAAACGCCGATATTATTCGCATCAAAGTCGATTTCGCGCGAAAATAGATCGCTACTAGCATCCACTACAAGCGGTGCGCCGTGTGTGTTTGGATATGCGCTATATTGAGTGCCATGGACGGTGTTATTTGAACAGATGTAGCAAAAATCGGCGTCGGCACTAAAATTTACCTGCGGAATATAGGTAAAATTATCCGCCTCGCTAGATGCTACGACGCTGTGATTTATGCCCAAAATTCGCGCCTCTTTTATCGCTTTATTCGTCCAAACGCCCGTATTTGCGTATTGCGCGATACCACCCATATATAGATTTAAAGGCACTTGCGCAAACTGCATATGTCCGCCACCTTGTAAAAATAATACAGCATAATCATCGCTAATGCCATACATCGCGCGGATTTTGGCAATCGCGCCATTGTGCATGGCTTCGTAAATTTTACCGCGGTGGCTTATCTCCATGATATTAAAACCAAGCCCATGATAATCCAAAAACTCCGCTTGCGCGCGTTTTAGCACGCTAATATCAAGCCCGCTAGGACCTGCGCTGAAATTTAAAACTCTATTCATTTTGTCTCCTTTTTAAAATAATTTAACTTAAAATTTGCGCCCAACGTTGCGTATCGTGCGAGGTTAGATTGATCGTATCGCCCGGGGCTAGTTGGCTTAAATTTATGCGTTTGCCATCTTTTTGTATGCTGATTAATCCGCGCGTTGTGTTTAAAAACTGGCGTTTTGCATCAAAATTTGCCTTTTTTAGCTCTAAAATATGCTCGAAATTTCTAAATTTTACCCACAAAGCGTCTTTAAATTTGAGCTTAACTTGTGGAAAAATGTAGTCAAATTTGGCTAGTTTTGTGCCGATTTGATCGCTAAAATTTTGTTTTAAATGCGATAAAAGCGTTAATTTTGCTTCGATTTTTTGCTCTATTGAGTGCGCTTTTAATTGTAGTTTTTTGCGCTCTAAAATTTCATTTATTGCACGAAATTTGCGCTCTAAAATCGTGCTAAAATTTTGCGCTAAAATGTCTAAATGTTGCTCTAATTCATCGCGCCTCGGGAGCAAATCATCAATCGCGGCTGTAGGTGTAATGGAGCGGTGATCTGCTACATAATCGCTAATACTAAAATCAATTTCGTGTCCGATAGCCGAAATTACGGGCGTTTGCGTTGCAAAAATTGTGTGAGCCAAACGCTCATCATTAAAGCACCAAAGATCCTCTTTTGATCCGCCACCACGCGCTATAATAATCGCGTCAAAGCCCATTTTATTGGCTTTTTCAAGCGAATTTATTACGCTAGATGCTGCCATTTCGCCCTGCATTAAAGAGTCAAAAAGGCTAAATTTGGCTAGAAAATATCCGCTTGAAATAATGCGATTTTTCAAATCGGCAAAAGCCGCCGAAGATGCGCTTGTGATGAGTGCTACGCGCCTAGGAAATCGCGGGAGTGGCTTTTTATGTGATTCATCAAATAGCCCCATGGCGCGGAATTTTTCTAAAAGTGCGCGAAATTTTGCATCTAAATCGCCCGCGCCTTCTAGTTCCATTTTTGTCGCGTTTAATTGATAGCTACCACTTGGCGCGTAGATTGAGATTTTACCCGTTAAAATGACCTTTTGTCCGTCTTTTGGGCTAAATTTTACATGCGAATTTGCCCCGCGAAACATCGCACAACTAATCGCCGCACGTTCATCTTTTAGCGTAAAATACCAGTGCCCTGAAGCGTGTTTTGTGATACGTGAGATCTCGCCACGCACGGAAATTTCGGAGAAATTTGTCTCTAAAACAGCCCGCGCTTTTTCATTTAGTTCGCTAACATCTAATATCATTTTATCTGCCTAAAGATTTTTTTCTGTATTTTTGGCGACTTTTTGCGCGACAAAAAGCGTGCAAACATCAAAACTAAATCCTTGTACTTTTAGCATTTTAAATCCAGCGTTTTCTACCTCTGCGGTAAAATTTGCGCTGTTTAAAAAATTATCTATTGAGCTAGGCAGATACTCATATGCTTCGCGGTTTTTGCTTACCCATGCGCCGATTTTTGGCAAGATTTTTCCGACGTAAAAATCGCGCACTTTTGGTATCACACCACTTTTTTGCGCTTTGGTAAATTCAAGCACGACAAGTAGCCCATTAGGAGCCAAAACGCGCCAAAACTCTTGCAAGGCTTTTTGCCGTTCAACGACGTTTCTAATGCCATAGCTAATACTTAAAATTTGCGCGCTTTGATCATTTAACGTCGTGTTTGTGGCGGAGGCTTGGATAAATTTAAAATCGGCGAATTTTTGCTTTGCGACTTCTAACATTCCACTGCTTGGGTCTATACCTATTAAATTGGTGATTTTTACATCGCTATTTTGCGCCGATTTTTGCCAAAAATCCATCATATCGCCTGTCCCGCAAGCCACATCAACAATGGAAATTTCGCTATTTTTAAAGTAATTAAGCGCATATTCGCACGCTTTTTTGCGCCACGAAATATCGACGCCAAAGCTCATCATGCGGTTTGCACGGTCGTATGTTGGCGCGATATTGTTAAACATTTCGATGATTTTTTCTTGTTTATTTTCCATAATTTCCTTTCGTAATTTTATAAAATTGAAATTTGGTCCAAAATTTCATCTAAATTTCGTGAAATTTTGGCCCGTTTTTCACTGAATTTGTCTTTGATTTTAAACATTTGTTTTGAAATTTGCGATGTTATGATCGCGTTTTGCAACATTGTGTTTTCTTTGATTAGATCTAAAATTTTGGTGCACTTTTTGTAAATTTTTGATTTTATAACTAATTTTTCTAGCAATGTTTGCCAGGCTGTAGCGGTGCTAAAATTTGTATTTAAAATTTGTAAATTTATTAAAAGCTCGCACAATAATATTTCATCACAAATAGCGTAAAAATCGTCATTTTCTTCATCAAAAGATAAAATTTTCTCATTTAATTTATTAAAAATTTCGTAAATTTTTGGCATTAAAAGCGAATCTAAATCCACAATTTTAGCGCGATAAAATCCGCTCTCATCGCCCAAAAAACACTCATAATTTGCGATAAAATTTAGCCAAATTTCACTACTTTTTATATCGTTTAAAATCAAATTTTCGCGCACAAATTTGATTGTTTTTAAAAATTTTTCAAACTCATTCGCGTTTGTTTGCGATATCTTTGTCTTTAAAATTTCATCAAAATAGTCCCAAATTTCACGTGCTAAAATCTCTTCTTTTAGCTTTAAAATTTGCCTTTTTAGTTCGTTTGATGCGTCTTCATCATAAATTTCACTAAAATTTTCTAAAATCATTATCGCACTTTGAAGATGCGCTAGAATTGGGTTTTGCGCGAAATCTTTCGCTAGAAATTTACGTAAAAAATCATAAGAATCTTTTTTTTGTTTGGTATCTTGCATCGCTAAAATTTAGCTTTCTTGCGCGTTTATTTTGATGTTTTGCATAAAATTTGCATTTTGCGTAAAATCATGGCTATTTATGCTATCAAAATCATATCTATCATCGCTAATTTGCCCGAATTTAGCGCACTTTTGACACTGCGCAATCGTCGCAACAAGTGTAAATTTGCTAACTTTGCCACCGATTTTATGCTCAATATTTTTTCGCACTCTTTGCATAGGAGCTTCATCTTCAAAAATGTCATAAATCTCGCCACAACTTTCGCAAACTACGTGAATATGTGGCTTTTCGTAGATGTCAAATTTAGATTTTTGATTTGGAATGCTAACTTCTATCGCAAGACCAGCATCAATGAGCGCGCCGATACATTTATAAACAGTCGCAAGCGAAATATTTGGGTAATTTGCGTGAATATTTGCGTAAAGCTCGTCCATTGTCGGGTGCGTGTGAGTGTCTAAAACCTGCAAAACACAGATGCGCTGAGGTGTGGCTTTAAGACCTGCTTTTTTTAGAGCTTTAATATAATCCATCGAAAAATCCTTTTAAAATCCTTAAATTTGGCGCGAATTATATAAAAGCGCACTTTAAATTTTGTTTATGATTGATAATTTTTGTTTAATAAATATTTAGCGATAGAGTGTTCGTCTATGCCTAAATTTTGCTCTACAATCGCGCTATTTCCGTGCTTTATAAACTCATCTGTATATTCAAAACTCTCGATTTTTACATCATTTATGTCGTGTAAATCTAAGAAATTTCGCAAAATCGCGCCGATACCGCCGATTGCTGCGCTATCTGAGAATACGTACCAAATTTTAGATGTTTTGCTTAAACCCAGCAAAAACTCGCTATCAAGCGGTTTTGCAAAGACTAAATCTATCAAATTTGGCGTAAAATTTACCATTTTCATAACATTTTGCGCCTTGCCGACGCCATTTCCATAGCCGATAAATGAAATTTTAGAGTGATTATTGATTAACATTTGAGCTTTTGCGAATTCTATTTCGCAAATTTCGTCGCAAATTTCATCAAATTTAAACGCCCCGCGCGGGTATCTAATAGCCAAAAGTCCGTCAAATTTATATGAAAAATCCATAATTTTGGCGAAATTTTGTTCGCTTCTAGGCGCACACATCGTTACATTTGGTATCAAATTTAAATAACCAATATCAAATGCACCCTGATGAGTTTCACCATCTTCGCCTACAATTCCTGCGCGATCTATGCAAAGAACCGCGGGCAAATTCATAATCGCTAAATCGTGAATAATCTGATCGTATGCGCGTTGCAAAAACGTCGAATATATCGCAATGTAGGGCTTAAAACCCTCTTTTGCCATCGCTGCCATTGATGTTATGGCGTGTTGTTCGGCGATCGCGACGTCCCAAAAACGCTCTGGAAATTTCTGTATTAGCGCGTCTAATCCTGTGCCTTGTGGCATCGCAGCTGTTACGCCGACTATGTTTTTGTGAGATGAGGCTAGGCGGAGTAAATTTTGTGAGAATATCGCGGTGGCGGATTTGGTGGCAGATTTTTTTAGACTTTCGCCATTTTTGATATCAAATGGTCCTACGCCGTGCCATTTTGCCTGTGTGCCCTCGGCTATTTTGTAGCCTTTGCCTTTTATGGTTTGCGCATGGACTACTACTGGGCATTTTAAATTTTTTGCTAGACGAAAGCTTTTGATAATGGCTTTTAAATCATGGCCGTCAATTGGGCCGATGTAGCGAAGACCTAGCTCTTCAAAAAATAGCCCTGGCATTATGAGTTTAAAGCTCTCTTCAAATTTTTTCGCCATATAAGTCGCGGTTTTTGATAAATTTCGCTCGAAAAATAGCTTAACAGCTTCCCTAAAACGCGAATATGTCGCGCCCGCCATCTTTTGGCTGAGATATTTGCTAAGCGCGCCGATTGGCTCGGATATACTCATCTCATTATCATTTAACACAACTACGCACGGCAAACGCAAATCACCAAGCTCATTTAACGCCTCATACGCCATGCCTGCGCTTAAAGCTCCATCACCGATAAATGCGATCGGAATGCGGTTTTCGCCCTTTAATTTGATCGCTTTTGCTGCGCCAAGTGCTAATGAAATCGATGTTGAGCTATGCCCTGCGACAAAGTAGTCAAACTCGCTCTCATTTGGCTTTGTGTAGCCACTTATCCCGCCAAATTTGCGCAAACTCTCAAATTCTTCCCAACGATTTGTCAGTAATTTGTGAGTGTAGCTTTGGTGGCTAACGTCGAAAATAAATGGATCAAGCTTAGCATCAAAAACATAGTGCATGCCGACAATTAGCTCAACCGCGCCCAAATTTGAGCTAAGGTGCCCGCCATTACGACTCACAACATCTAAAATTCGCTCCCTAATCTCAACGCAAAGCGTCTCTAAACGCTCGATAGACTCGTTTTTTATATCCATCATTTCCATCACAAAAGCTTTTTTAGCTCTTTTAAAAGCGTGCGATTTTGCGCTGGTGTGCCGATCGTGATACGCACGGCGTTTAGATTGTAGCTTTTTAAATTGCGTAAAATTATCCCTTTTTGCAAGAGTTTTTCGCAAATTTCACTCGCGTTTTTAAGCTTAAAAGTGATGAAATTTGTATAACTTTTTATAAATTCAATGCCATTTTCGCGGGCAAAATTTTCAAATTTTTTCATCTGTTTGGCGTTGTTTTGTAACGTTTTTTCAATATATTCTTTATCATCTAAAGCGACGATTGCGGCTGCAAGAGAGATATTCGTGATGTTAAATGGCGGGCGAAGTTTTGAAATTTCGCTGATAATTTGCGAATTTGCCACGCCATATCCTACGCGAAGTCCGCCAAGCCCGTAGAGTTTAGAAAACGTCCCCGCATAGATTACATTTGGAAATTTAGCTATCAATTCGCGCGGATTTAGTGCCATTTTTTCATCTTTAAAAGTAGCAAATTCATTATAAGCAGCGTCAATTAAAACCGCAGTTTGTGGCGAAATTTTGCCTAAAAAATCATAAATTTCACTAGCGCTTAAGCACTCGCCTAAAGGATTATTTGGCACACAAAGCGCGATTATGGCGATCTTGTCTTTGTTTGCTTCATAAATTTTGGCAAATTCATCTAAATTATGGAATTCGCTCTCGCATTTTATTACGTTTGCACCGGCCATTTTGGCATAAATTTCATACATTGCAAAGGTGGTTTTTGCCATTAAAATCGCGTTTTCTCTGTTTAATTTTGCGTGAAATAAAAACTCAATTATTTGATCGCTTCCAGCGCCGATTATTAGGTTGTTTGACTCTACGCCAAAGCGTTTACAAAGAGCATTTTTTAGCTCAAAATAGCTATCATCTGGATATAAATTCGCCTTTTTTGCGCACTTTTTTATCGCTTTTACGACAGATGGTGATGTGCCAAATGGATTTTCATTGCTTGCTAATTTAATGACATTTTTGGGCTCTACGCCATATTCGCGCACTATTAATTCGATCGGTTTTCCCGCCTCGTAAGTTTGTAAATTTGATAAATTTTCGTTAAATTTCACTCTTCATCTCCGTTTAAGTAACTTCCAAGCCACGAAATTTCATAGCCTTTTTTTGCGGCTTTTTCAAATACTTTTTGCACCTTATTATCATCAACATGCCCGATAAAATCGATGAAAAAGACAAATCTAAAATCCTTTTGTTTTAGCGGACGAGACTCTAATTTTGTCAAATTTATATTCTCATCATAAAACATGCCTAAAAGTTGCGCCAAAGAGCCTGGCTCATGTGTCGTTTTTGCAAAAATCGTCGTCTTATCAGCGTTTGTTTTAGGGCTTTTAAAGTCACTTAAAACAAAAAATCTCGTGCGATTGGCAAGATTGTCTTCAATTTTTTCAAACATAATCGGCACATTATAAATCGAAGCTGCAATCGGCGAACAAATCGCGGCGCAATTTGGCGTTTGCGCGGCGTTATAAGCGGCAAGTGCGGTCGATTTTGACGGGACAAATTCGACTTTTGTGAGTCCGTGATCTTCTAAAAATTTAAGACACTGATTGTATCCTTGCGGGTGCGAAAAAATCTTTTGAATATCGCTTAATTTTTCGCAATTGCTCGCGAATGAGTGGTGAATATCCATATAAATTTCGCCAACAATCTTTACATTTTGATATTTAGCTAGGCAATCTAGCGTCGCTCCTACCGCGCCTTCTGTGTTGTTTTCGGCTGGGACGACGGCGTATTTTGCTTCGCTGTTTGCAATGCTGGTAAAAACCGCCTCAATCGAAGCTAATGGCAAATATGAGCTAATCGCGCCGAATTTTGATTTTGCTGCGCCGTGAGAATACGTGCCGATTGGTCCTAAAAATGCAACGTTTTGCGGTTTTTCTAAATTTCTAGAAATGGAAAAAATTTCATAAAAGATCGCTTCAATGGCGCGTTTTGGCATAAATTTTAATCTCTTTTCACCAAGACGAGCAATTATCGCTCTTTCGCGTTCTGGGCGGTAAATTGGCGCACCTGAAGCGTTTTTTAGTTCGCCAATTTTTGTCACAAAAGACATTCTTTGATTTAAAAGCTCTAAAATTTCATCATCAATTTCATCTATTTTTACACGTAAATTTTCTATCGTTTCCATTACAAAAACTCCAACTCATCGGCGATTAAAGTTTCAAATGTCTCTCTTGCGCGGATTTGTCTTAGTGATGCGTTTTCGATAGCAAATTCTGGCACTCTTAAACGCGAATTATAGTTGCTTGACATACTAGCGCAATATGCTCCCGCGCTTTTTATGGCTAAAATTTCGCCACTTTGCATTGTCGGTAAAAGCACATTTTTACCCAAAAAATCGCCACTTTCACACACTGGACCAACCACGTCGCACGGGGATTTTTCGCTTAAAATTTGAGGAGTGTTTGTGTTTAATTTATCGCCAAAGCTTAACTCACCAAGCGTGCA
>CAUUFG010000033.1:0-15166 GCA_963544335.1 uncultured Campylobacter sp. | reverse complement strand
TTTGGTATCAAATTTTGACACAACGCAAATCAGATACCAAATTTACTTCTAAATCAAATCGGCATTACGCGTATATTTTGGCTCAAATTTTCACGCAAAACGCTCTCTATCGCAAACAGCGTCCCGCCAGCCCCGCTCGCACACCCGCTACAAGCACCTAAATACCGAATAAAAATATCAATCATGCCATCGTCTGCTTTTTTGATATCTAAAATTTCAAGATTTCCGCCATCCATTTCTAGCATCGGACGAATTTGCTCGTCAATTACGCCTTCGACTGCCTTAAACTGCCCGATAATATTAAGCTCTTCAAAGCTCAAATCCGCCCCACTCGCGCTAGTTTTTGCATCCGCAATAGCGCGAAGTCGCTCGTTTTCCATTTCGGCGCGTGTCTCACGCAAAATATCAACAAGATAATATTCGCGCTTTTCGTGACCGCCTGGCTTGATACAGCTACCGCAAAATGCCCCCGCTTTGGTAAAACGCGTAATCTCTTCAACGCTTTTTAAATCATTTAATTTAATCACCTCTTTTATCGTGCCAAGGCTCACGCGAGCGCACTCACAAACGATAATCTCATCTTCAAAATGCGCAGGATCTACTCCTTTATACTCACTAGCGGCCTTTTTGATAACATCATAAGCCATAACCGAGCAGTGCATTTTTTGAGGTGGCACAGCTGGTTCATCAGGCGTGTCACGCATCGCTTTTTCTACATCTAAATTTGTGATTTTGACCGCTTGATCGACGGTTTTACCGATGCAAAGTTGCGCCATTGTATCGGAGCTTGCGATCGCTGTTCCACAGCCAAAGCTCTTAAATTTGGCGTCTATTATAATGTCTGTTTTTTCATCTATAAGCCAGTAAAGTCGCACCGCATCTCCACAGCTTTCCGCACCAAAATCAGCAACAATTAGCTTTGCGCCACGAGATGCGGCCTCTTCTTCTGTAATTTCGCCCATAAATTTGGGATTGTTCATTCTGTCTTGGACATTTTGTGAGTATTGATCCCAGATTGAGCCATTTATTAAACTATTTTTCGCCATTTTTTCTCCTTATAATCCGCTCTTATGTCCGATTGGCGCATATGCAAAACTGCTCGAAATCGAGCGCAGACGTTTGATCGCTTTTTTGATATTGGCTATCGCGTAATCGATCTCTTCTTCTGTGTTAAAGCGCGAAAGCGAAAGGCGTAAAGCCGTGTGGGCTAACTCTTTATCTGCGCCGATAGCCTCCATTATTGGGTTGCTTTGTAGATCTTCGCTAGCGCATGCAGAGCCTGTTGACGCAGCAATTCCTGCTTGGTTTAAATCCCAAAGCATCGCCTCGCCCTCTACACCTTTAATCGCTGCTAAAATCGTATTTGGCACTCTAAATTTGCGATCTCCTACAACTGAAGTATCGCAAATTGTTAAAATTTCATCCTCTAGTTTATCGCGCAGACGCCTTACGTGAGAATTTTCAAATTCCATAAATTTATTCGCGTTTTCTAGAGCTTTGCCAGTCGCTACGATATAAGGCACATTTAAAGTTCCGCTTCTGCGTCCGCCCATATGCTCTCCGCCGTGGATTAGGCTAGTAAGCAGTTTGCTATCTTTTATATAGAGTGCGCCAATGCCCTTTGGTCCGTGAAATTTATGCGCCGAAAAGCTCAAAAAATCAACATCCGCAGCGCATACATTTACCTTTATTTTGCCAGTTGCTTGAACGGCATCAGTGTGAAAAAGCGCGCCAAATTCGTGCGCGATATCGGCTAATTCTTTGACTGGAAAGATGACGCCGGTTTCGTTATTTGCCCACATTACGCTAACAAGAGCGGTTTTATCATCGATAATATCGCGCAAATCATTAGGATCAATTGAACCGTCGATTTTTACGGGAAGTTTGCTAATGCGCACACCTAATTTTTTTAGAAATTCACAGGTTGCACTGATTGATGGGTGTTCTACTGCGCTTACGATAATGTGATCTTTTTCGCCAGTGATAATTTTGTCGTAATAAATTCCTTTTAAAACCCAGTTATTACTCTCTGTCGAACACGAAGTAATCACAACATCATCGCTATCTTTTGCCCCAATTCCAGCATAAATTTGATCCATTGCGACTCTTAAAGCGCGGTGGGTTTCGCTACCAAAGTCGTGAAGCGAATTTGGATTGCCGAATTTTTCCATGAAAAACGGCAACATAAGCTCATAACTTTCAGGATCTAACATCGTAGTAGCGTTGTTGTCTAAATAAACTCTCATGAAATTTCCTTTAATTAAGATAATTTTTGTCTAGAAATAATAATTTAAATTTGATAAATTTTAGCTTTAAATTTTTAAGCTAAAATCTTGCATCTTTTGGTGAATTTATAAGCGAAAAAAACTCTTTTCGCGTATCTGGATTGGTGATAAAACTTCCACGCAAAGCCGATGTTGTCGTGACTGAGTTGATCTTTTCTACCCCGCGCATCTCCACACACATATGACGCGCTTCGACCACCACGCCAACGCCTAGCGGCTTTATAACATCTTCAATTGCGCCGGCGATTTGTTCTGTGAGTTGCTCTTGTATTTGCAAACGGCGCGCAAAAATATTTACCATTCGCGGGATTTTACTAAGCCCGACAACCTTGCCATTTGGGATATAAGCAACGTGCGCACGTCCGATAATCGGGAGCAAATGGTGTTCGCACAAGCTGTAAAATTCTATATTTTGCATAAGTACCATTTCTGAATTATTGCTCGTAAAAAGTGCATCACCAAGGACCACTTTTGGGTCTTGCGCATAACCGCTTGTTAAAAATTTATATGCTTTAAAAACTCGTTGTGGAGTCTTGATTAGCCCTTCTCGTTGCGGATTTTCACCAACAATTTCAAGCATGGTTCGCACCGCGTTTTCAAATTTAATCTCTTCTTGTGACATGTTTTACCTTTAAAATTTAAGGCGCAATTCTACAATAAATTTGGCGAAAATTTGAGTTTATCAATTTTAAATAAGCAAATTTTAGATAAACTACGCCCTTAATTTTATCTATTTTTAAAGGAAAATTTAATGGAAATCAACGCGAAACTTATAAATTACGCAAATGCTACGGCAAATTTTAAGATCACAAAAGCAGACATTGAGCAAAAATTAAACGAAGTCGCACGCAAAACAGCAAAAGATGTAAAAATCCCAGGTTTTAGAGCAGGAAAAGTGCCTGTAAACGTAGTTTTATCACGTTATGGCAAAGAGCTAGAGCGCGAAGCAAAAAGCGAACTTTTCAAAGACGGCGTAGATGAGGCGTTAAAAATCGTAGAAAAAAAACCAGATGAAGTTTTAGGCGATCCACTTTTTTCTAAATTTGATGAAAATGAAAGCGGAATTGACGCTGAAATCGAGATCTCATTTAGACCACAAATTAGCATTGAAGGCTATGAGAGCGCAATTCCAGAATTTGAAATTCCAAGCGTAAGTGAAGATGAAAAAAATGCAAAAATTACAGATTTTTTAAAGGCTGTTGCGCCACTAGAAAAATCAGATAAAGATACATTAGAAAAAGGCGACTACGCGAAATTTGACTTTGAAGGCTTTGTAGATGGCGTAGCATTTGATGGCGGAAAAGCGCAAAATTATGTGCTAGAAATCGGCTCAAATCAATTTATCCCGGGCTTTGAAGATGGCATGATTGGGTTAAAAGTCGGCGAAGAAAAAGATATTAATGTCAAATTTCCAGAAGAATACGGCGCACAAAATTTAGCTGGCAAAGAGGCTGTTTTCAAAGTAAAATTACACGAAATTCAGGCTAAAAATATCCCTAGCGAGCTAAGCGACGAAGCGATACAAAAGCTAATTCCAAATGAAAAAGATATCACAAAAGCCAAATTTGAAGAGCGCATCGAAAAGCAAATTCGCGATGAGAAATTTCAAACGCTTTTAAATGAAGAGCTAAAGACTAAATTTGCCGACGCGGTTGTAGAAAAAATCAAATTTGATCTACCAAAAGTTATCGTTGAGCAAGAGATAGATTTGCAACTTCGCAACGCATGGGGCACGCTAAGCGAAGATGAGCGCAAAACATTACAAGAAGACAAAGATAAATTAAAAGAAAAACGCGAAACATACCGCGCCGAAGCCCAAAAGAGCGTTCAACTTACGTTTATCATAGATGAAATCGCGCGCAAATTAAACATCCAAGCCACAGATCAAGAGCTAGTTCAAACAATCTACATGGAGGCGTATCGCTATGGAATCGATCCTAAAAAACATCTTGAAGATTATCAAAAACGCGGAGTTTTGCCGGCGCTTAAAATGGCGATCGTAGAGGAAAAATTGTTTAATAATCTTTTCAACAAAGAGCTAAAAGAGAATAAAAAATGAGTTTTTACATCCCTTATGTTGTAGAAAAATCAAGCAAAGGCGAGAGAAGCTATGATATTTATTCACGCCTTTTAAAGGATAGAATTATCCTTTTAAGTGGCGAAATCAATGATGAAGTAGCAAGTGCCGTCGTGGCGCAACTTCTATTTTTAGAGGCCGAAGATGCCGAAAAAGACATCTACATGTATATAAATAGCCCCGGCGGCGTGGTCACTAGCGGTTTTAGTATTTTTGATACGATGAATTATATCAAGCCAGATGTTGCGACCATTTGTATGGGGCAAGCAGCTTCGATGGGCGCATTTTTGTTAAGTAGCGGGCAAAAAGGCAAACGCTACGCCCTGCCAAATGCGCGGATTATGATACATCAGCCTCTTGGTGGCGCGCAAGGTCAAGCAACAGAGATAGAGATTCAAACAAAAGAAATTTTGCGTATCAAACGAAATTTAAATGAAATTTTAAGCGCAAACACAGGTCAAAAACTAGCCAAAATAGAAAAAGACACAGATCGCGACTTTTTTATGAGTGCTGATGAGGCCCTAAAATACGGGCTAATCGATCAAATTTTACAGAAGAGCAAAAAATAAAATGGTCTTAGATTTAGTTACTTATCCGAACAAAATTTTGTTTACAAAATCCAAACAAGTGACAAAATTTGATGAAAAACTGCATGTTTTTTTAGATGATATGTATGAGACAATGTGCGCAAAAGGCGGTATCGGTTTGGCGGCAATTCAGGTCGCAAATCCGATTCGTGCCGTAGTGATAAATTTGCCTAATGGCGATAAAGTGCAAGACAAAGCCGATTTAATAGAGCTAATAAACCCGCAAATTATCGAGCAAAGTGGCGAAATTTCATATCAAGAGGGCTGTTTATCTGTGCCTGGATTTTACGAGGATGTAAAACGCGCTGAAAACTTAAAAGTAAAATTTCAAGATCGCTTCGGCGAAACTAAATTTTTAGAGGCCTCAAATTTGCTAGCAGTTTGCATTCAACACGAGCTAGACCACCTAAACGGACACCTTTTTATAGAAAAAATCGGTTATTCAAAACGCAAACAATTTGATAAAGAATTCAAAGAAAAACTCAAAAAAAATCGATGAAATCACTAAAATGCGCCTCATATTTAGACGAGCTCACAATCGTAAATGTTGAAGCAAATTTTATTCGCGGGCTGCCTGGATTTTCTATCGCTGGACTTGCCGGAGCCACGATAAAAGAGAGCGAAAATCGCGTAAAATCCGCACTTTTAAATCTAAATTTTTCATTCCCTGCGCAAAAGATCATCATAAATTTATCACCATCAGATCTACCTAAAAATGGTAGCATTTTCGATCTTTCTATTGCGCTTTTAATCGCCTTACAAAATGAACCACTTGATGAAAATTTATTCGTTTTTGGAGAATTGGGGCTAGATGGACGCGTAAAAAGCACAAATTCACTCTTTTCAATTTTGCTTTTTTTAAGCCAAAAAGTCACCTGCGCAAAGGTTTTGTTGCCAAGTGAAATCGCCATCAAAGCTGCCGCGATACCAAATTTAGAAATTTTTGGCGTATCAAATTTGAGTGAAGCGATAGAATTTATCAAAAATCCGCAATTCACACAGAGTTGCAAAGCGACAAAAAACAACGAAATTTTTGAAAATTTCATCAAAGTAGGTGATCAAATTTACATTCCAAATCGCGATTTCACACTCGATTTTGCCGATGTTCGCGGACAAGCTCGCGCAAAACGCGCCTGCTTGATTGCCGCGTGTGGAATGCATAATATTTTATTTGAAGGAAGCCCAGGTAGCGGAAAAAGCATGTGCGCCAAACGCATTCGCCACATTTTGCCACCACAAAGCATAAATGAGATCTTGCTTTGCGCCGCATATGAGTCACTAAACAACAAAAACGCCCCATTTAGCGCACTTCGCCCATTTCGCTCACCACACCACACCAGCACCCGCGGATCGATTTTTGGCGGTGGTAGCGCACTTTCGCCACGCATAGGAGAGGTCGCTTTGGCAAACGGTGGGGAGCTATTTTTTGATGAATTACCGCATTTTGGCAAGCAAATTTTAGAGAGTCTTCGCGAACCGCTCGAAGATAATCAAATTTTAATCTCTCGCGTAAATTCAAAGGTCAAATATGAGACCAAATTTATATTTGTCGGCGCGATGAATCCTTGCCCGTGCGGAAATTTATTCAAAAAAGATATGAGCTGTTTGTGTTCTCAAAACGAGATAAAACGCTACAAAAGTGCCATTTCAGCGCCGATTTTAGACCGTATTGATATCTATGTGGCCATGGATGAGACGTGCTCAAACGACAAAGCCGACATCACAAGCGAAGAGATGTCGCGTGAAGTTTTGCGCGTATTTCGTGCTAGGATTTCGCGCGGACAAAGCGAGCCAAACGGCAAAATGTCAGACGAGCAAATCGCCCGTTTTTGCACGCCAAGTATCCAAGCAAAAGAGCTTTTAGACGCGGGCGTAGAGCGGTTTAATCTCTCAGCAAGAAGTATCAATAAAACATTAAAACTAGCCCGAACGATCGCCGATTTAAACGAGCACGAAATTTTAGAAAAGCAAGATATCAGCGAGGCTTTGGGCTTTCGTGTGCGATTTTAAAGCGCAAATTTAATCAATTTTCTAAAAGGAAAAAGATGAAAAAGCTGTTTTTGCAAAGTGAATTTTTGGATGAAAACGCTAGAAATTTAGGTCTTACGAGTGAAATTTTAATGGAAAATGCGGCTGCAAAAATCGAAAATATCGTGCGGAAAAAACTCAAAAAAGGCTCAAAAATTTTGGCTGTTTGCGGCAAAGGCAACAACGCAAGCGATGCGATTTGCGCTCTGCGTCGCTTAAGCGGAGATTTTTCGTGTGTCGCGCTAATTTTGTGGGATAAATTAAACGAAATTTGCGAAAAACAGCTAAAAATCGCGCAAAATTACGGGGTAAAAGCGTTTAAATTAGTCGAAATTCATGAAGAAATTTGTCAAATTACTAGCTTGCGAACAAGCGCGGAAAGTGACGAGTTTTGCAAAACAACAAACAGCGCAAAATTCGCATTTTCTGGAGACAAAATCGACAAAACCAGCGAAAATTTTGATCCAAATTTAGATGAATTTTTAAAAACAAAAGGCAACCTTACGCAAGATTTTCAAGAGAAAAAAGAGTTAGATTTAACCAAATTTGAGTGCATAATCGACGGGATTTTCGGGAGTGGATTTCATGGCGAAATGCCTAAAATTGTGACTGATCTAATAACCACAATAAACCACGCCGACGCCCTAAAAATCGCCGTTGATATTCCAAGTGGCGTTAGTAAAACGGGCGCGGTTTTGCAAAGTGCTTTTTGTGCTGATTTTACCATCGCGATGGGTGCGCGTAAAATCGCACTTTATGCAGATAGCGCAAAAGATTTTGTAGGACGCATAAAACTCGCGAATTTGGGTGTTTGTGCCGATATTTTTGCGCGTGATATGGGCGAAATCACCGATAAAATTTCACCAAATTCAAGCAAAAATTTAGAGCAAATTTCCACAAATAGCAAAGCTATTTTCAGAGAAAAATCGCAAATTTTAACTAACACTAACACGCCTTTTTGTGATACTTTTTTATTGCAAAAGCGCGATTTAATCCTGCCTCTTCGCCGCAAACAAAACACAAATAAAGGTGACTTTGGGCATGTTTTTATCGCTCTTGGTCAAATGAACGGCGCAGGAATCATAGCAGCAAATGCCTCTCATGCAATGGGGGCTGGGCGTGTTAGTTTGGTAAAACTGCCTTTGCAAAATGGCGTTTGTGAGGCTAAAAATGAACCGCAAATTCCGCCTATTTTAATGCAAAAAAACTCATTTAAAGGGGCAGATGTTATCATCGCTGGGTGCGGACTTGGTGAGGCGAAATTTGATCTAAATTTACTAACAAACACACGCTGTGTTATTGATGCGGATCTATGTTATAAAAGCGAAATTTTAGAGCTTTTATGTGGCGAAAATGGTGTCATCATAACACCCCATCCAAAAGAGTTTTGCGCGTTATTAAAAAACGCCGACATAGCAGAGGTTAGCGTGCGCGAAATTCAACAAAACAGATTTGACTTTGCACGCAAATTTAGCACCAAATTTCACGCCACCCTGGTATTAAAAGGAGCAAACACACTAATCGCTAACAAAGGAGAAATTTACGTGATGGCTCATGGCACATCAGCACTCGCTAAAGGCGGTAGCGGAGACGCACTTTGCGGAGTTATCGGCGCGTATTTAGCGCAAGGTTTTTCGCCGCTAAGTTCAGCAATAAATGGCACGTTGGCACACGCGTTAGCCGCAAAAAAAGCACTCAAAAAAATGCGAATAAACGACTACGCGCTAGATGCTGATGACATTATAAAAGGATTAAAATGGTTGTAAAAAAAATCGCTGTTTTATTTAGCGGAACAGGGTCAAATTTGGTCGCGATTTTAGAAAAATTGCACGGCAAAACTTTTGGCGATACAAAAATCGAGGTCGCACTAACGCTAACAAACAAATCAGACGCGCCCGGCATACAAAAGGCACGAAATTTCGGACTAGAGAGCGTGATTTTAGAGCATACAAAATTTACTTCGCGCGAGGAATTTGATAGAGAGTTAGTTGCAAAAATCAAAGAAGCGGACGTTGATTTGGTCGTTTTGGCTGGATTTATGCGAATTTTAACACCATATTTTTGCGAAAATGTCCGCGCGATAAACCTGCATCCATCGCTTTTACCGCTTTTTAAAGGTGCAAGAGCGATTGATGAGAGCTTTCAAAGCGATATGCAAGTAGGTGGCGTTAGTGTGCATTTTGTTAGCACGGAGCTTGATGGCGGAAAGATTATCGCGCAAAAAGCGTTTGCCAGAAAAGACAAAACGCGCGAAGAGTGGGAAGCAAAAATACATGAAATTGAACACACAATTTTGCCAAAGACGATAAAAAAACTACTCGTAAAAAATCAAATTTTTTGCAAAAATAGCGATGATTAAAAACAATAAAATCCAAAGTGCGCAAATTATCCAAATTTACGCACTTTAGTGCTAAAACAGCCAAATTTTACTCTACTCATAATCTAAATCACCAATCGACATCATCGCGACTTTATATATAAAATCCATATTATCCTCATCAATACTCTTTTCTTTTAATATATTTCTCCCCAAATTTAGCCTGTTAGTTACGCCCATATAGCCCAAAAGCGTAGTAAAAGTATCAAGCGACGAGCCATAATTTTGCACCTTTTTTACACCATCTATCTCATCGTCTAAGATCGTAAAAAACATCTTTGAGCCAGCCATTTTCTCTTCTTTAATGCCATTTGCGATCGCATATGGCATTAAATGGTCGTTTTGTATCGCGATAATTGTATTTTTACCCCACTTTGACGCACGAATTTTACGTACAAATTCACTTACTAAATAATCGGTACAAGCGGTCGCATTTAGCATATTTACATCTGTGTTATTGTATGTTAGCCCCATTTTTTGGCACTTTTGTGAGATAAATCCATTCGGAACGTGCATGCCGACATTTAGCACGACTTGTAAAAATTTATCGCCACTTTGCGATAGACGCTCAAACTGCTTAAATGCAATATCAAGCATCTCATCATCATCAACACCCCAATCATTAAAATGCGACGCACCAAATTTAACAAGCTCATCTTTGCCAAAAGTCTCATCATATTTTCTGCTTTTTAATAGCTCATCTAATCTTTGATATTGTAGCCTAACTGGATTTATAAAGCTCGTGCGATACCCAAGCTTTCGCAAAACTTCACTAGCGCAATCAATCTGTGTGGGAAATTTCATTTTAGCATCAGTTGCGTGTTTGCTAGATGTTTGTTCGTCTTTGCTAAGTGGTTTAAAAAACGGAAACGGTAGCCCACATTGCGAAGCAAAAAGCCCCTCAATCGTCACAGACGCGCCGGTAGAAATTTGATTAATATTTGTAAAATCCAATCTATTCTCTAGCGCGTTTATATTTGGTGTTAAATTTGGATACTCGCTAGTAAAATTTCGACTAAAACTCTCTAAATAAATATAGACGATATTTTTCTGTTTTTTAGGCGCAAAAGCGGTCGGTTTTGAGATAAATTTTTGCAAATTTAAACGGGCTATTTTGTGATATTTTGGGTTTAAAATTTGAAAAATTTCGATTGATGATTTTGTTAGTGGGTTTAAAGCTATGGCACACAATGCAAAAAATATAGAAATAAATGTCGCAAATTTGGCATTTTTAATGCTTGTTTTGTCGGCAAATTTTGCTGTCTTCTTGTAAAAAATAATACAAAAAAGCACAATCGCCACCAAAAACGCACAAATTAGCAAAATTTCTTGCCAAAATGTTAAAAGTGGCGCATCTTTGATACTTAAAATCATCAAATTTATAAAAGATAACGTCAAAAAATTCCCACTAAAATACAAAAGCGCGTAGTTAAATAGCGTCACAATCAAAAATATAAAAATAAAAATCGCGCCAAAGAGACGAAATTTTGCACCGCGCACAAAAAACATTCCCGCACAAAATAGCGTAAAAGCTATCAAAGAGAGCATACTTTTCCTTTAATTTAAAATGCGTCGATTATATAAAAAAGCCGATAAATTTGCGCTATAATCGCGATTTTAAAGGATCAAAATGCAAAATTTAGCCCACGCGCTCCGCCCCAAAACAATCGATGAGCTAGTCGGTCAACACAAGCTAAAGCCCGTTTTTAATGCGCTTTTACAAAAGCAAAATTTCTCGCATTCGATATTTTTTGGTAGCCCAGGAAGCGGTAAAACATCAACAGCAAAAATCATCGCAAATTCCTTAAATATGGACTTTTACGAACTAGATGCAAGTAATTTAAAGATAGAAGACATTCGAAAAATCATCGCCTCCCACGAGGATACATTGCTAAAACCGCTCATTTTTATCGACGAAATTCACCGCCTCTCAAAAACACAGCAAGAAACACTTTTAATCCCCATGGAACGCGCCCGCGCGATCATCATCGGCGCAACCACAGAAAATCCATACTACGCCCTAACCGCGGGCATTCGCTCACGATCGCTACTTTTTGAGTTTGAGCCATTAAGCGTGCAAGATTTAGAATTGTTATTAAAACGCACGCTAGAAAAACTAAATTTAAACGCCGATGAAAACGCAAAAGAGTATCTTATTAGCTCATCAGCAGGTGATGTGCGGGCGATGTTAAATTTGCTAGAATTTGCTAGCGAACTAGGCGAAATTTCTATCGAAAACCTCCGCACTTTGCGCCCATACGCACTAAAAGATGGCGTTAGTAGCTCACAAACCCACTACAATCTAGCTTCAGCACTCATCAAAAGTCTGCGCGGAAGCGACGCACAAGCTGCGATTTACTATCTTGCAAGACTAATCGATGGCGGCGAAAGCCCCGATTTTATCGCTCGCAGAATGGTGATTTTAGCTAGCGAAGATATCGGCAACGCAAACCCTAACGCACTAAATATCGCTACTAACACACTAACAGCTGTTAGCAAAATCGGCTACCCAGAAGCAAGAATAATCCTATCTCAGTGCGCCATCTATCTAGCCTGCTCACCAAAGTCAAACTCAAGCTACGTAGCGATCAACGCCGCGCTAAAATATGTTCGCGAAAACCCACCGCTACAAATACCGCCATATCTAATAAACAACACCCAACAAAACGCGCAAAACTACCTCTATCCGCACGATTTTGGCGGTTATGTAGAGCAAAAATACACGCAAATTCCGCTTAAATTTTACGAAAATAAAGGAATTGGTTTTGAAAAAACATTAAACGAATGGGTGGAAAAAATCAAAGAAAAGGATAGATAAATGAAGGCAGTTTTGCAAATTGCACAAGAAATTTTACAACAATCAAACACGCCACTAAGCCCGAATAAAATGTGGCATATCGCGCTTAAAATGGGGCTTACGCGTGAGTTAAATTTGAGTGGCAAAACCCCGTGGGCGAGCTTTGGTGCTGCGATTTATGTAGATGTGAAAAACGAAAATTCCATTTTTGAAGTCGTGCAGAAAAAACCGGTTTTAATCAAGCTAAAAGGGCAAAAATTTGCGCCAAATTTAACCACCCAAAACATGGACCAAAATACCTCAAATTTTCAACCAAAAATTCACCAAAAACAGCGCAAATTTCAAATGCAAATTTCAAAAAACAGCGCAAATTTTCAAGACGAAATGTCGCCAAATGAGTCTAAATTTCACGAGCGCGATTTACATCCGCTTTTGGCTAAATTTTTGTATTCAAGCGAAAACTTTAGTGCATTTTGTAAGACGATTTTTCACGAAACAAGCAAAAAAAGCCAGTGCGGGGTAGATAAATGGCTCTATCCAGACATCGTCGGCGTTAGCTTTGAATATGCAAATTTTGGCGAAAATACGCTGAAATTTATCTCAAAATTTAGCAAATTGCCGATTAAAATTTACTCGTTTGAGATGAAAAAAAGCATAAATATCGCCAAATTTCGCGAAGTTTTTTTTCAAGCTGTGAGCAACTCAAGCTGGGCAAATGAGGGCTATTTAGTCGCGCCAAATATCGATGAGAGCGACACAGCGTTAATGGAACTAATGAATAAATCCAGCCTAGCTTTTGGCATCGGCATAATCAGTTTAGATACGCAAAACATCGCGCAATCTCGCGTTTTGTGTGCCGCAAAAGTGCGCGAAAGGCTCGATTTTAGCGCAATAGATGAGCTTGGTCGTAAAAGTCGAGATTTTGCAAATTTTATCAAAACAGCGACAGAATTTGATTATAAAAACGAACGACGATTTTTGAGCGAATTTGATGAAATTTTAGACGACGATGCATTTGAAAGCTACTTAAAAGCCAAAAATATCGGTTAAATTTGGTGGCAAAATGTGCGAATTTAGACTTAAATTTGGCGTGATTTTAACAGGCGCGATCGCTAGTGGGAAATCTAGCGTCGCTAAAATTTTGCGCCAAAAAGGATACGAAATCATCGATGCAGACGCCATCGCACACGAAATTTTGCAACGTAAATGGCGCGAGGTTGTGGCGAAATTTGGCGCGAGTGTTTTAAGCGATGAAATTTTGGCGAAATTTGGTGCAAATTTAGATAAAAATCAAAATAATTTTGACGTAAGCACCTTTGCTTCAGCGCGCGAAAAAATTAATTTAAATTTAGATGAAATTTTAAGCACAAATTTAAACACAAAAAAGATGGATATTATCGATAGAAAGGCACTTGGTATGATTGTTTTTAACGATAAAAATGAGCTAAAATCGCTAGAAAATATCGTAAGCGCAGATATAAAAAACGAGCTTTTTTCGCGCGCAGACAAGCTAGAAAAAGCGCGAATTTGTGCGCAAAATTCATTCAAAAATCAAATGCAAATTTCACCCAAATTAGCCAAAATCAAAACGCAAAATTTATCAAATTTATCCCGCGCTAGGTTTAAAACGCTTACGATAAAAAATGCCCGAATTTCGCCAAATTTAAAGCCATTTTTTATCGAAATTCCACTATTTTTCGAGCGCGAAAACGAGTATAAAAATTTAGCTCCCACAGCACTTATTTACGCTACGCGCGAGATTTGTTTGGCGCGTTTGATGAGTAGAAATTCTCTCACAAAAGCGCAAGCAATGGCTAGATTAAACGCGCAAATTCCTATAGAAAAAAAGCTAGAAAAGGCAAATTTTATCATAGAAAATAGCGCAAATTTAGAGATTTTAAGGCAAAATGTCGAGCAATTTTTACTAAAACTAAAGGCAAATCATGAAAATCTCAAAATATAACGCAAGCGGAAACGACTTCGCTATTTTTCACACTTTTACGCACAAAAACAGGGGCGATTTGGCAAAGCAAATTTGCGATAGATTTAGTGGCGTTGGCGCAGACGGGCTTATCGTTTTAGTGCCGATAAATGGCGATCAAAACTCCAAAAAAGAGTGCGATTTTGCGTGGGAGTTTTACAATAGCGACGGAAGCGCAGCGACGATGTGTGGCAATGGCTCGCGCGCGGCGGCACTTTATGCGTATGAAAACGAATTAGGCGGGGCGAAAATGAGCTTTTTAACAGGCGCTGGCAAAATTGTGGCGAATATCTATGATGATGGCGTAGAAATCGCGTTTTCGCGCGCAAAAATGGTGCAAAAAAGCTTTAAAGAGGCTGGGCGAACGTGGCATTTTTACGATACAGGCGTGCCACATTTGGTAAATTTTGTGGAAAATTTAGATGAATTTGATCTAAATTTGGCGCGTTTGATGCGCGAAAAATATAACGCAAATGTCAATTTTGCGACCATTTTGCCATCTTGTGAGATTGGTGTGCGAACCTATGAACGTGGCGTAGAAAATGAGACGAATGCTTGCGGGACGGGCATGGCGGCGTGTTTTTGGACGGCGTTGCAAACGGGAATTTTAGGCGAAAATCTTAGTGCGAGTTGCCAAAATGAGGCGGATTTTGCCAAAACCAACACAAAATTACCAACCTTTAGTGCAAAGAATTTAGAAAGCAAAACATCAAATTTAGATGAAATTTCTAGCCAAAATATGGCAAATTTAAAAGAAAATTCAAACGAAAGCAAAGCAAATTTAGACGAAAAGCAAATTTCTACCCAAAATGAAATTTTAACTTACCAAAGCGTTATTTTGCGTCCAAAAAGTGGCGAAAAGCTCTATTTTCGCGCGCAAGATGGGACTATTTTTTTTAAAGGCGCGGTAAGACACTGCTTTGATGCGGAGTATTTTTGCGTGTGATTTGCTCTGAAATTTGGAGCAAATTTATCGTAAGCTTTAGATATTAAAAACATAAAATTTGGCATGAATTGATAAATTAGCTAAAATC
>CAUUFG010000032.1:0-15506 GCA_963544335.1 uncultured Campylobacter sp. | reverse complement strand
CAAAGGCTTATTTAAGCGTCTATTTCGAAAGAAATGCATAAAAAGTTAAACTATAAATCAACGCCAAAAATAATTAAAAACAGACTAAAAATTTATCGGGTTTTATCTTGAAATTTTGTTGATTGAAATTCTAAAAATATTGGTTAAATTTGCTATTTTGGTAGCCTCTAAATAATGATAGATATACTTGTTCATAATTAAATGAAGATTTTACTTATCTTGAGCCTAATTTTTGAAGTCAAATTGAGACTATTTTTAAACTGCAATCTCTAACAAAATTTGCTAACAAACATCAAATTTTGTTAGCAAATTTATTTTAATTTTGCGTCAAATTTATGCCAAAACCAAAATCGGCACAAGCGCATTTTTCATTATATTTTTGGAAACGCTTGTCAAAAACAGGCTCAAAAACATATTTTTACTAAGCGCGCCAGTTGCTATAAAATCGATCTTATTTGCGCGACGAAATTTGATTATTTCGTTGCACGGATCACCTTTTAGCGTGATGAATTCTGCTTTTTTATCGTGTAAAATTTCGCGCGCTACGTCTAAAATTTCATGCGATTTTTGCTCATCGTCGCACACGTTTGCAACGTAAAATTTAAGATTATTTCCAAAATATCCGCTCTCTTTAAGGCTCTTTAAAAGCTTTATTGAAGCCTTTAGACCATCAAACGCAACAAGCACAGATTTTGGCTTTAAAAAGCATTTATTTACGAACAAAATCGGCGTTTTTAGCTCGCTAATTAGCACGTCAGCCGATTTATTAATATAAGCATCGTTTTCATCATCTTTTATACTCATTACAAAAATTTCAGCCTCTTTTGCGTATAAATTTAAAATATCAATAAAATTGCCAAACTCTATTTTGCGCTCAAATTTGATATCTTTGCAAAGTGCGCTAAACTCGTCTAAAACGGCATTTGCGCGCTCTAATTCTTCATCGCTTGGCGTATCGTTGATCTGTAAAATTTGCTGATCATACATCGCGATCCCGCCCGCTGCTAGAGTAAAAAATCCTGCCGGAAGATCTTGATTTTTGATAACATAAAGTAAAATACATTCGCAATTTTTCTCTTTTGCTATGTTTAATCCATACTCACAAACGCTCCTATTTATCGGATTTTCATCTACACAAATTACAATCTTTTTCATGATTTTCTCCTATAAAAGTCCTATAATTTTTTCTCGGTCGAAATTCCCGCTGATTTCGGCTTTTATCTCTTTTAAAAACTCATCCATTGTAAAAATTTCGCCCCCATTAACGGCTAGTTTGAATGCGGTATTTTTTACAACAAGTTCAATTCCTGCGCCAGTTAGTTCATCTTTTGCAAGTGCTTTTACATCAAAATTTGGTTCAAAATTGGCATTTTTAGGTAAAAATTTCTCCCACAATGCCACGCGCTCGTCAAAATTTGGCTTTTTAAATTCAATTTTGTAATCAAATCTACGTGAAAAAGCCGTATCAAACACCTCGACAAAATTTGTAGTGGCTATCAAAATCCCATCAAATTTTTCGATTTGCTCTAGGAAAATATTTTGCATTTGATTGTGCATTTTATCGGCGCTTGTGCCACTTTGCGCGATTCTGGTTGATAAAAATTGATCAGCCTCATTTAAAAGCAAAATCGGCTCGGATTTAAATTTTTTGCAAATTTCTTTATATTGATCAAACACTTTTCGCACATTTTGTTCGCTCTCGCCAACCCACTTGCTTAAAATTTTGGAGCAATCAAAGCTGATAATCTCTTTTTTTAAACTTTTTGCTATGCTAAGTGCGCTAAGCGTCTTTCCTGTGCCTGGTGGGCCGTAAAAAATCATCTTTTTTCCAATATTTTCTGGATCTTTTATGCCCCAATTTTTGAGTTTGTTTGATACTTTTTTGTCTAATCGCGCCAAAATTCGATCAAAAATTTCGCGTATGCGCGGGGATAAAATCACATCGTCAATCCCGTCTTTTGGTGATAAAAGTTCGAAAATTTCGCTATCTTTTATGCTGTTTTCAAACATGATTTTGCTGCTTTTGCACTCTTTTTGTGTAGATGGCGAAAAACTAGATATTATGCGGTCTAAAATTTCCCCATTTAGTGAGGCAAAAATTTCATTTTGTCCAAAAAATATCTCGCTTCCATCCTCGATTATTCCGAAGTTATCGGCGATTACTATTAGGCCTTTTTTGTTTAGGGTTGTGAGCTCATCAAAATAAATATTGCGTAAATTTTTGTTAATTTGGTGTCCCAAAAGCATCGCCAAAACATCGATATTTTCTAAATTTAACGTAGTTTGCGGGGCGATTTTGGCGTAAAGCAAGATATTAAATAAAAATTGTTCGCTATTTTCTAACTCGAATTCTTTGAAAATATTTTCTAATTCGTTATTAAATTTAGACGCTTTTAGACGGTTTTGAATCATGGTTTTTGCATTTTCGATATGCGGTTTAATGGCTTCGGCGTTGCTTGAAATTAGCATCATTTTTTGTTTGATTTGCAGTTTTATCAGCCCGAAAAGCTCGTCTAAATATTCGCGCATATTTTGATATGGTATATCATCTTTTGGCACAAGATCATTTTGTAAATACGCGCCTATTTCATCAAAAGTTTTATCTAAAATTTGCTCGATATTGTCGCTATTTTCGCACATAAAATCTAAAAAATTTTCATGCAATGACATATCGCAATTTAAAAATACCGCTTCGCTTAACTCGCCTTTAAAATTTAATGGCAGGTTAAATTTTAGAATTTCTTTATCAATTAAATCGAAAATCTCACTCAAATTTAACAGATAATCAAAATTTTCGCTCATCGGGTCGCAAAATAGTGTTTTTAACGTCAAAGCGACGTTTTGCGACGTGTTTGCGTTTAACAAATTTGATAGCATAAATCGCACGATTTTTAGCTTGTTTTCGTTTAATTCAAAAGGCAACAAAGGCTCATTATCGCCGTTTAAAAACTCAACCAATTTTATCATGCTAGACCCCTAAGTAGCGCAATTTCATCGGCCCAAATGCTCTCATCAATCGTCTCTAAAATCATCGGAATTTCATCAATTTTTTCATTTTTCATTAAAAGTGAAAACGCGTCAAGACCGATTTGCCCTTTGCCGATACTCTCATGGCGATCTAATTTGCTTTTAAGCCCTGATTTTGCGTCGTTTAAGTGCATTCCGCTTAGATATTTATAGCCGATTTTTGCGTCAAATTCATCCCAGGTTTTTGCGAAATTTCCCGCGTCTCTAAAATCATAACCGCTCGCAAAAAGATGGCACGTATCTATACAAACCCCGACGCGTGATTTATCTTCACAAAGCGCGATTATGTAGGCTATTTGATCAAACGTGTAGCCCAAATTTGATCCTTGCCCAGCTGTATTTTCGATAACCAATTTTACATTATTTGTTGCGCGAATGGCTTCGTTTATAGAAACTGCTATCAATTTTAAGCACTCTTCTTCGTCTATCTCTTTTAGGTGTGAGCCAGGATGAAAATTGATTAGTTTTAATCCTAAAATTTCGGCGCGATTTATCTCATCAATCAAAGCATCGCGCGATTTTTCGCGATTTTGCGGGTTTGGATGACCTAAATTTATTAGATAGCTAGCGTGCGGCAAAACGTGATCCGCGTTGATATTTGAAGCCTCCAAATTTTGTTTAAATTTGTTGATTTCTGCGCTCTCATAAGGCTTTGCGCTCCATTGGCGTTGATTTTTTAAAAACAGCGCGAATGCGTCTGCGCCGATAGCTTTGGCATTTAATGGCGCGTTGCTAACCCCGCCACTAGCGCTCACATGTGCTCCGATTCTTTTCAAATTGTTTCCTTTATGATAATTTTTACTCTGCGTTTTTCATCATGAAATTTTACATTTGCACCACAAATTTCGTAATGCAATTCATCTAAATTTTGCTTAAAACCACACTTGGTTTTTTCTAAATTTGCGCCGTTATAGATCGGCTTTTTATCAATTAAATTTGCAAAAAACCCGCTGTGATGGGCATGTGCGAAAAATTTCTTATTGAAAATCAGCTCATTATCGCACGCATTATTTAAGCAAATTTGATCCTTTTTTATTGTGATTTTGGCTAGGCTTATGCCGCTAGAATATAGATCGATTTGCTTGGTGTCTTTAAAATTATGGATAAAACCTGCGTCGTTTAGCTTTATTAATGGCGAAATTACGACGAAATTTAGCGGTTTTGTCTCGCGTGGAGTTTTGTGGGCACAACCAGCTAGCAAAAAAATCATGCAAAATAGAGAAATTTTATTCACTTTTTTCCTTTTTTTAAGTAAAAATTCAGCGACGTTACAATAAAATCGCACTTCTTGTTTGACGGCCCCTTCGTCTAACGGTTAGGACATCGCCCTTTCACGGCGGTAACACGAGTTCGAATCTCGTAGGGGTCACCAACTTTCAGATCAAAATCCACAATCAATCTTTTATAAAATGTCCCGCGAATTTTGAGAAATTGTTTATAATTTCGCCGCCGTATCTAAATCCAAGTCCGCACGCTTCATATGAAAAAAATACGCCAGGTTGGTATTTTTGCCCCTTTTCATCTGTGTTAAAATCAAAATATTCTTGGTATAAAAATTTCTGATTTGCATATTCGCCATCTTGTGAAGCTAAAATTTTGCCGTTTGCGTCGATTATCTCCACATTTGTACCCTCACGCGCTAAAAATGGCTTTTTAACCTGTTTTGTGTTGGCTAGTGGCTCAAATGAAGAGCGTAGTAAAAGTGGGTGATTTGGATATAAATCCCATAAAATTTTCATAATTCCCTTGCTTTGGAATAGCAAAGTGTAGGCTGGATTTAAGATAATCGCCTCTTGATTTTTCATTATGTTTTCTAAAATTAGCGCGAGCTCACCTTCTTCGATGGCGATTTGTTCCCATGGGATCAGCTTAAAAAGATATTCATATTTTTCGCCATCAAACATGACGCCTTCTTGATCATCAAATTCAATATCTTTGATATAGGCGAAATTTGTCTTAAATCCCGCATCTTGAGCGCAAATTTGCAAAAGTTTTGTCGTCATTTCGTCTTCAATATTTCCGCCAATGCAGGTAAATAAAATTTTCCAGCCCTCATAAAGCTTATCAAATTCTTCTGTGTTTTCATCTAACGTGATTAGACGCTTGAAATTCTCGCAAATGGCGTTATAAACGTCGTTAAATTGTAAATTTTCATTCATCTCATTTTGTTTTAGCATTGCCCATTGCACGATCGCTGTTTCAAATAGCGCAGTTGGTGTATCAGCATTAAATTCGATAAGCTTGATCGGTTTGCCATCAATTCCGCCAGCTAGATCAAATCGCCCATAAAGATGCCAATGCACGTCATTTTCCCAGCTCATTTTGATTGCATCTATTAGATTAAACGGGATACCTAATTCATGAAAAAGATTATTATCAATCACATGTTGCGCGGCGGCTATAAACATATCATAAAGCTCATTTGTAGCCTGATAAAAAGCCTCGGCTTCATCTTTTGTGATTTCAACTAAACGATCCCCTAAATAAGGGCTAAAATCGCTATCTGTATGCCAAGAAAAACCCAAATTTTCAAGATATTCCTTGCTTAAAGGTGTAATTTTTTTAAATTTCATTCGCTATCCTTTTATTAAATTTGTTATCAAAAATTTGTTTTAAATTTGCATTTATTTTAGGCACCGACTGAGCTAGATGAGCCACTATTTTTGCCAAAAAATCCACTTTTCCCACTTTTTGCGCTAGAATTTTGCGCGTTTTTAAAGCTATTTACACTCTTTTCGTATGCGCTTTTATTTGAAAATGCGTTTTGTTTTTGTGCTTGAAAATTTGGATTTGAAAACAGCTTGTTGCCAATATATGATCCAATAATCGCACCCGCCGCGCTTGCTAAAAGTGCTTCGCCAAGCCCCATTCCACCGCTACTAAGTGATGGATTTGTCAGCCCGCTTGTGCCTGCGTCTATTTTGGCGTTTTCTTGCGCTACAAGCTCATCCATTTCCTCTTTTGTTAGCACTTTTTCCGTGCCGTCTAATTTTTTTAACACAACGCGATTTTCTGAAGCCGGAAATTCCTCTTTTATCTTATATTTTCCAGGCTGCGTCTCTTCAATGATTACAAAAGCGCCTTTATTTTGTGAAATTTCGCTGTTATTTTCGCTAGAGCAACCGCTCATTCCGCCGGCTAAAATAAAGCCAAAACCGCCAACAAGTGCAAATTTTGAGATCTTTTTTAATTTCATATTTTTTCCTTTATCTGTGTAATATTTAAATTTTTACTAACAAACGCCGAACCATTTTCAAATTTTACATTTTCGTCGCCGTTTTTTAGCAAAAGTTTCTTAATTTTTTTTCTCTCTTTTTTCTTGTCAAAATTTTGTTTTAAAAACGCCCCGATACTAATCCATTCTGAATTTTGAGTAGAAATTTCAACTAAATCGTCGCTTTTTGCATCGATTGTTTGCGGTAAAATCGGCTTTTGCAATAAGTTCATAAAATATTGCAATTTCTCATCACGCTTTTCGTAAATCTCTTTTATTTCGTTTTTTGTCTCAATTAAAACAGCCTCTTTTTGTTTGTGAAGCTCCTCTTTTTCTAATAAAAGAGCCTCATTTTTTGCTTTTAATTCGCTCACTTCATCTAGTAAATACTCAACAAATTTAGATATTTGTGTGTTAGAATTTGGTGTGTTTGTTTTTGCGCTGTGTGAGCCATTTTTTTCGCTTTTTTTCGCTTTTTCTTCGTCATCTAAGATTATAAATTTTACGCCGTCTTCTTCTATTGTTTGGAATGTTCCGCGTCTGATTCGGTTATAAACAGCCTCTTTGGAGATGCCAAATTTATCAGCAACTTGCGTGATGGAGAGTTTTTGCATTAACTAACACCTTTTTGTAAATGTAAGTGTGGCATTATTGCGAAAGTGGGCTAAATTTGGGCTAAATTTTAAAACAAGAGCCAACTAACGCTGTGTTAGTTGGCAAATTTGGTTAGAGTTTTGATTCATATCTTCTTAACATATAAATTCGTTTCATAATTTTCTTACGAGCTGAAATTTTTTGTTTTTTACGAATTTCTGTATTTGGTTCAAAGAACCTTCTAGCGCGAACTTCTGTTACAACTAAATTTCTATCCGTTTGTTTTTTAAAACGTCTATATGCCTCATCAAAAGACTCATTAGGATGTACCTTAACTCCAGGCAACGTCCTCACCACCTTTCGTTTTGAAATAGGTGCGAATTGTAGCGAAAAAAAACAACTTTATCAATATTTATTAATTTTAAAGTTAAAGGTTATATAATCGGCAATCCCAAATTTATCAAATTTCAAGGAGAATGCATGTCTAAAAGCAGTGGATACAAAAATATCTATTACAGATACAAAAGATTTTTTGTTTTTAGTGCAATTACACTTTTTGCGCTTATAATTCCATATATTACAATCAGTGGAAATCACTTTTTTCTACTTAGTTTTGAGCGCAAACAGCTACATTTATTGTTCGCTTCATTTGCCACACAAGAGCTATTTTTAATGCCGTTTGTTTTGATTTTTTTCTTTATTTTTATCTTTTTTGTTACGACTTTGGGCGGGCGAATTTGGTGTGGCTGGAGCTGTCCGCAGACGATTTTCCGCACAATTTATCGTGATTTAATTCAAACAAAACTACTAAAAATCAGAAAAACTCTCGATGATAAGCAAAAGCCTGCGCAAACTGGTGTTAAATTTGTGATTGGACTTATTTTATTTGCCTGTGTTAGCTTGGTGGCTGCGTCAAATTTCTTGTGGTTTTTTGTTCCGCCTGAGGATTTTTTCGCATATATTAGCGATCCGTTAAATCATACCGGCGTTGTTACCTTTGTCTTTGCGGTTGCTTTGGCGCTGTTTTTAGATGTTACCGTTTTGGCGGAGAAATTTTGTGTTTATGTTTGCCCTTATGCAAGAGTGCAATCTGTAATGTTTGATGAAGATACAATTCAAGTAATCTACGACGAAGGGCGTGGCGGTAAAATTTATGATGGACACACAAAATTATGGAAAAAACCGCAAATCGAAGGCGCAGAGTGCGTTGGTTGTGAAGCGTGTGTGCGCACCTGTCCGACACATATTGATATTCGCAAAGGTATGCAATTAGAGTGCATAAACTGCCTAGAGTGCGCCGATGCTTGCTCTAATACGATGGGGCGTTTGGGTAAAAAATCGCTTATTAGTTGGACTTCTAAAAAATCGCTAGATACTCGCAAGCCTGTAAATTTCTTCCGCTTTAGAACTATTGGATATATCGGTGTTTTGAGCTTTGTGTTGGTGCTTTTGGCGTTTATGACAACAAAAATCGAAAATATGCTATTAAATGTAAATCGCGATAGCGATCGTTATGCAATTGGCAAGCAAGATGGAAATTTGGTCGTTGAGAATAACTATATATTTATGATAGAAAATACAGATTCAAACGAACATCGATACTCTTTTGAGATTGACAATCCAAATATCGAGATTATAAAACCAAAAGAACCACAACGCGTAGGCGCAGGTAAAAAGCGCAAAATAATCGTCACAATGCGGGCAAAAACTCCGCTCCCGGCGCAAAATTCAGCCAAGGATAATGTTATTAAGCTAGATATTCATGCGTTTGCCGATGATAAAAAAGATGAGATTAGCATCCATCGCCCATCGATTTTCATCTATCCAAGCGATCACGCAATCGCAAAGGTAAAATAAGTGGTCGAACAATTAAGCGCAAAAAAGGCGATCCGCTACAATAAAATTTTACAAACTGCGCTTGATTTGTTTTGCGAAAAGGGCTACGAAAATACGAGTTTGAGCGAAATCGTAGCCAAAAGTGGTGGGTCGCTTTCTACTATTTATGAGTATTTTGGCGATAAAGAGAGACTGTTTTATACGATTTTAGAGCGCGAAATTTCTGATTTTAATGAGAGTCTTCAAACTGAAATTTCAATAACCCACGAACCAAATTTGCGTGATTTTTTAGTTAAATTTGGTCAAATTTTTATAAACAAAATTTTTAATAAAAGAACGTTTGCTCTTTATAAAATCGCCTTTAGCGAGAGTTTTAGGAATGGCGAAAATGTGGCTAAATTTTTTCGCAAATTTGGCGTAGAGCTAATCCATAATAAGCTAGCAAATTTCTTTCGCGAACAAGAGGCTTTAAGCGCCAATTCAAGCTCAAAATTTAAAACGCAAAATTTCGAGCTTTTATCGTCTTGCTTTTTATCTATGATAAACCCCGAGTTTGAGTTTAATACGATTATTTTGCAACAAGATATAAGCGCATTGCGTGAGCAAAGGTTGCAAAATATAAATTTGGTCGTAGATATCTTTCTTGGCGGAATAAAAACCAACTAAAATTTAATAAAAATTTACGTTTTAAAAAGATAAAATAAGCCTTTTTAAAAAATGTAATTAATATTACAAAATAAGGAAATTTCATGAAAAAAATTCTCTCCCTTGTGTGTGTTGCGTTTCTATTTAACGCTTGTTTTGATAATGGAAAATCGCAAAATTCGGCTCAAAAACCACAATCCGCGCCGATGAATGTGAGTGTGCAAGAGATAAATCTGGGCGATATACCAATCGCGCTTGAGTTTGATGGGCGAATTGTTGGCGAATTAGATGTTGTTTTAAAATCGCAAGTCTCAGGTGTAATTGAAAAACAGATGTTTAAACCAGGACAAAGCGTCAAAAAAGACGACGTGCTTTTTGTGATTGATAGAGCGAAATTTCAAGCAAATTTCGACAACGCAAACGCCGTTTATAAAAACGCACTTCTTGATTATAGCCGCGCTGCATCGCTAAAATCCACAGGCGCAATTTCACAAAAAGAATTTGATAGCGTAGTTGCAAATCTACAATCTCGCAAAGCAAATTTAGATAGTGCAAAATTTGATCTAGATCATACGCAAATTCGCGCTCCATTTGATGGCGTAGTCGGTGATAATTTACAAGATGTTGGCGCGTATGTTGTCGCCACAAATACAAATTTAGTCCAAATTTCAAAGCTAGATCCAGTCTATGTAAAATTTGGCATTTCAGATACCAAAAAGCTACAAATCGATGAAAATTTAGCAAATGGCTCATATAAGCAAATCGGTTCAGATGTTTTGATAAATGTAGAGGGCAAAGAGCATAAAGGCGAGCTTGTGTTTGTAGATAGCAAGATAGATCCAAATAGCGCAAGTGTCGCAGCAAAAGCGAAATTTGACAATCCAAATTTAAAGCTTCGCCCGGGTGATTATGTGCGCGTAAAGGTAGGTGGTTTCGTGCAGACAAATGGCGTAAAAATCCCGCAAAGCGCGCTAGGGCAAGAGCTTAGCAACTCTATCGTTTATGTTGTAGATCAAAATAATTCAGTCGCAAAAAAGATCGTCCAAGTCTCATCAGAAGATGGCGCGGGTGCGGTGATTTCAGGCGGATTAAACAATGGCGACAAGGTTATTTTAGATAATTTCAAAAAAATCCGTGTCGGCGCACCGGTCAAGATAAATCAAGGTAAAAAATAATGTTTTCTAAATTTTTCATCACAAGGCCCGTTTTAGCGTGTGTCATTTCGATAATTATCGTTATTGCGGGTTTGATTAGTATGTCAAATAGCTCTGTTGAAGAGTATCCAAAGCTCACACCGCCACAAATCGTAGTCACGGCCCATTATAGCGGTGCAGACGCGCAAACTATCGCAGATACAGTCGCTGCGCCGTTGGAAAATGCGATAAATGGCGTCGATAACATGATCTATATGCAAAGCAGTGCTAGTTCATCGGGCGAAGTTAGCATTAATGTCTATTTTAAAATCGGCACAGATCCATCTCAAGCAAAAGTTGATATCAATAACCGCGTAACACCAGCGTTATCTTTGCTTCCGCAAGAGGTTCAGCGCGTGGGCGTAAATGTTAGCGAGCGAAGTTCTACGATGCTTGAGGTTTTGGCGTTTTATGATCCAAGTGGCGCAATGGATGTTATTAATATCCACAATCACGTAAGCGTGAATATCGCAGATGAGCTAAAGCGTGTGCCGGGTGTTGGGCAAGCGATGGTTTTGGGTAATAAAGACTACTCAATGCGAATTTGGTTAGAGCCTGGAAAGTTAAAGAAATTCAATCTTACAATCCCAGAGATCACAAATGCAATCAAAGAGCAAAACAGCCAATACGCCGCGGGAAAAATCGGGCAAGAGCCTACAACAATGGGTAATGCTTTTGTCTATACGATTCAAGCAAGCGGTAGATTAAAAACGACAAAAGAATTTGAAAATATTATCATTAGAGCAGATAAAGATGGTAAATTTCTACGCCTAAAAGATGTCGCCAAAATCGAGCTAGGTGCGGCGAATTATTCGGTCAATGCCAAATTTCAAGGCCACTCAATGGTGCCTGTTATGATTTTTATGCAAAGTGGAGCAAATGCGATTGCGGTCTCTGATGGCGTAAAAAATAAACTAGAAGAGCTAAAAAAATCCTTTCCAGGTAAATTAACCTACGCTTCGGCTTACGATACGACCGAATTTGTTAAAATTTCGATTGAAGAGGTCAAGCATACATTTTTTGAAGCGCTTATTTTGGTTATTTTGATTATATATATGTTTTTGGGAAATTTGCGCTCAACAATTATCCCAATACTTGCCGTGCCGGTCTCTATTTGCGGTGCGTTTATCGGGATTTATGCGTTTGGATTTTCTATAAATTTAATTACGCTTTTTTCACTTGTTTTGGCTATTGGAATTGTCGTTGATGATGCGATTATTGTCATTGAAAATGTTGAGCGAATTTTACACGAAGAGAGAAATTTAAGCGTAAAAGAGGCGACTATAAAGGCGATGGACGAGATTCAAACGCCTGTTATTTCTATCGTGCTCGTGCTATCTGCTGTGTTTGTGCCTGTTGCGTTTATGGAGGGCTTTTTTGGTGTTATGCAAAGGCAGTTTGCGCTCACGCTTGTCTCTAGCGTCGTATTTTCAGGCTTTGTTGCGCTTACGCTTACGCCCGCGCTTTGTGCGATGGTTTTAAAGAAAAAAGAGGCTGAGCCGTTTTGGTTTGTTCGCAAATTTAATCAGTTTTTTGATTTTTCTACGAGAATTTTCTCAGCAGGCGTTGCGCGAATTTTACGCCATGTGGTTATCTCGCTTGCGTTTGTTGGTGTGATAATTTTTGTTATGATTGAGCTAGTTAAGGTCGTGCCAAGCGGATTAGTGCCAAGCGAAGATAAAGGCGCTGTAATGGTTATGACAATGCTACCTGCTGGTTCTACTCTATCTAGAACAACCGAAGATTTAGAATTTATCTCAGCGCTTGCTAGGCAAAATTCAAATGTTACGCGTATTACATCAATTTCTGGGTTTGATATGAGCGCTGGTGGATTAAGAGAGAGCGGGGGGACAATGTTTATTTCGCTAAAAGATTGGGATGAACGCAAAGGAACACAAAATTCAAATTCGGCTATCGCTTCAGAACTTACAGGCAAAATGATGATGCTTGATTCACGTTCTTTGTCGTTTGCGCTTACGCCACCGCCTATTATGGGTCTATCTTTGAGCGATGGATTTGAGCTTTATGCACAAAATACGACAGGTAAAAGCTACAACGAAATAGAAGCTGATATGCAAAAAATAGTCGCTATCGCAAATAAAAATCCAGCACTAAAAAATGTCCGCACGACGCTAGATACAAATTTCCCTATTTATAATCTTACGATCGATAAAGAGAAGGTTAAAATGCTAGATGTTTCGATCTCAGATATTTTCTCTACGCTAAATGCGACAATCGGGCAATATTATGTAAATGATTTTAATCTTTTGGGCAAAACTTATAAAGTCTATCTTCGCGCCAAAGATGAGTATCGAGGCTCGGCTAGTGATATTGAAAATTTATATGTGCGAAGCGGTAGTGGTGAGCTAGTATCGCTAAATTCGCTAATCACGCTAAAGCGCGGAACGGGCGCTGATATAGTCGAACGTTTTAATGCATTCCCCGCAGCAAAGATTATGGGCGATGCAAATAGTGGCTACACATCAGGCCAATCAATCAGCGCAATTGAAAGGATAATAAAACAAGAGCTAGGCGATGAGTATTCAATCGGCTGGTCAGGCACAGCCTATCAGGAGGTAAATTCTAGCGGAACAGGCACGAAGGCGTTTATTTTTGGGCTTATTTTTGTATTTTTGATTTTGGCGGCGCAATATGAGAGATGGCTTATGCCGCTTGCGGTTTTAACAGCTGTGCCATTTAGCGTCTTTGGTGCGCTATTATTTACTTGGGCGCGCGGGTTAAATAACGACGTATATTTTCAAATCGGGCTTTTGCTTTTGATAGGACTTGCAGCGAAAAACGCGATTTTGATCGTAGAATTTGCTATGCAAGAGCACATAAATAATGGCAAAAGCATAAAAGATTCAGCGATCGCCGCTGCAAAAATGCGATTTCGTCCGATTATTATGACTTCTCTTGCGTTTGGCTTTGGTGTTTTGCCTTTGGTTATCGCAGATGGCGCAGGATCCGCCTCTCGTCACGCTATAGGTACGGGTGTTGTTGGCGGGATAATCGCTGCTAGCACGATCTCGATATTTTTCGTGCCACTATTTTATTATCTATTAGAGAGTCTAAATTTATGGCGCAAAAATCGCAAACAAGGAGCGAAAAATGAAATTTCAGTTGATTAAATTTAGCCTGATTGCGGTGGCGATTGCTTTTAGTGGATGTTCGTTTCGTCCGCAAATTCCTACTACAAATACGCAATTTCGCGCCGATGTAAAAGATGTAAATTTGAGTAAGAGCTGGTGGGAAGATTTTGGCGATGAGAGGTTAAATTTAGCGATCGAAAATGCACTCAAAAATAATTTAAATCTTGCTTTGGCGTTAAATAATATCGAAATTGCACGTGTAAATTTGGGGCTTTCGCGCCTCGAGTTTGCACCAAATTTGAGCGCATCAGGCGGGGCGACTCGCGCAAACAATCTACCAAAAGCGCCAAATTTAAATGATGATTCATCATATCAGGTAGGGCTAAATTTGAGCTTTGAGCTTGATTTATGGGGGCGCATTCGCAACGCCGTTCGTGCAAAACGCGCTAGTTATGAGGGTAGTATTTATGATGCGCAGATCGCTAGATTTAGCGTGGCTACAAATACAGCCATCGCCTATTTTACGCTCGCTTCGCTTGAGGAGCAAAGACAAATTTTAGCCGATAGTGCGGCGACGTATGAACGCACTCTTGCGATTAGGGCAAAACAGCTTAAAGCTGGCGAAGTTGACGCGCTTGCATATAATCAAGCAAATTTCGCGCTAAATTCGGCAAAAACTCAGCTTTTAAACGTGCAAGATAGCTACGAAAAGGCGCAAACCGCGCTTCATCTGCTTTGCGGTAGTGGCTATGATGATATTTTACGCACCAAATTTGCGACGCACAAACTAGCAAAAATCCCCGAGCTTCCAAGCGGCGTGCCAAGCACATATTTGCTAATGCGCCCAGATGTAGCGCTTGCGGCGCAAAATTTGCTCGCCTCAAATGCGCTTGTAGGTTCGGCAAGGGCGAATTATTTTCCAAAAATTTCGCTAACTAGTAGCGGTGGCTATGCGAGTATGGATTTTAATAGATTGATGATAAGTAGCGCTTCTACGTGGAGTTTGGCGGGGTCTTTTGCGATGCCTTTGATTGATTTTGGGCGGACAAAAAGCGCGGTAGAAATTGCAAATTTAAATCAAAATGCGAGTTTTATCGCGTATGATAATGCGCTCAAAAATGCCTTTGCTGAGGTCGCAAATGCACTAAATTCGCGTAAATTTGCTTTGGAAAAGGCGCAAAATTTAGATGAGCTTTTAAGTATCGCAAATGCGCAATTTGACATAGCTCAAAAACGATTTAATGCAGGATACGCTTCGCATCTAGACTTTTTGGACGCACAACGAAATTTACTTAGCGCAAAGCTTAGCAAATCAAGTGGGGATTTAGAGATTGCAAAGGCTTTAATTGGCGTTTATAAGGCATTTGGTGGCGGATTTCGCATGGGAGAAAGTGGCGAAATTTTAGGCGCAAATGGTGGCGATGCGCAAAAATTACTTGACGCACGTAAATTTCACGCTCCGACAAAGTCTGCTTCGCCATTTGCGGATTTGTAAAATTTGCAAAAAGTGCGCTTTTAATGTGAAAATTTATAGACTTTAAAGGCGCAATTTTGCTTTTGATTTTTGTATTTTTAGCAAACTGCACGCATAATTTACGATTGATTTTGACTAAATTAAATGTGGCAAAATCATAAAATGGCGTTTTAACAAGCTTTAGCAACACCAAAAATATAAAAATAAGCAAATTTGCGATAATTTAACACCACGAAATGATTTTTACTTTTTGAATTACCTAGATTTTGTGAACTGATTTGAGAGGTTTTTATAGTAAAGTTTTAGATAGTGAGCCGTTAAGCAAAAAAAGTGTTTTTTGCTTAACAAATCTTGATTGAGTAAAAATTTACCACTATTTTGCGAGCCAAATTCGATCGCTACTTTATTAAATTTAGTCACATTATATAGCA
>CAUUFG010000031.1:0-15539 GCA_963544335.1 uncultured Campylobacter sp. | reverse complement strand
AAATATATTGCAATTATTTCAACATCTTTTGCAATTCAAATCTGTTTTGTATTTTTCAATATCTTTTATGAAACTATCATGATTTTTTTGTAAAATTTCGTTCATATTATCAGCAATCTAACAAAATGAAATTTAGTCAATTCAGACTAAATTTCACAAATTAATGGAATTATTTCGCATTAAATTTACGCAGTAAATTCAATAAAAGCCATCTCGGCTGCGTCGCCTTTACGTAGGCGAGTTTTTAAGATTCTTGTGTAACCACCATTTTTATCTGCAAATTTTGGAGCGATTTGCTCAACTAGTTTCTTTGTAGCAACTTTATCTTGCAATTTTGCAAAAACAGCTCTGTGAGCATTGAAATCGCTACCTTTTTCATCACGACAAAGTGCTGTCGTAATTAATTTTTCAACATAAGAACGAAGCTCTTTTGCTTTTGGCAAAGTTGTTTCGATTTTACCTACATTGATGATTGAGATTGTTAAATTTTTAAGTAGCGCAGCACGATGAGTCGATGTTCTACCTAATTTTCTATAACCGTGTTTGTGTCTCATTATCTACCCTTCGATTTTTTCATTTTTTAATTCAGCGATTTTCTTTTTGAGAACTTCTTTGTCGCCAATATCTTTTCCGACTGGATAACCAATCTCTTCCATTACAGATTTTATCTCTTCAAGAGATTTTTTGCCTAAATTTTTTAAACCTTTTAATTCAGCCTCATCCATAACAGCCAACTCGCCAATAAAGCGAATATTAGCTTTATCTAAGCAGTTAAAACTTCTAACGCTAAGACTTAGATTTTCAACTTTTTCAAATAATTTCGCATGTGTCTCTGTCTGTTTGTTTGCCACAACACCACTAGTAAGATCCACATCGACAATTTTTGTGAAAATAGATAGTTGTTGATACATCGCCTCCAATGCATTTTTAAATGCACTAATCGGGCTTAATTGTCCATCGGTTGTAATTGTAAAAATAATTTTCTCAAAGTCAGGATTATCTTCAACTAAAACATTTTCTATATCATAAACTGCGCGTTTTACTGGTGTAAAAAATGCATCCAGCGTGATATAGTCTTTTTCCGTATAATCTATCAACTTTTCACTAGGAACGTAACCGATACCTTTTTGAATAACAACGCTAAATGTCAAATCGACATCTTCATTTATCGTTGCTAAATATGCATCTGGATTGACAATCTCTACTAAATCGTTATTTAAATCGGCACCTTTTATCTCTTTTGAGCCTTTAAAAGTGTATTCAACAACCTCGCGTTTTGAATCGTTTTTTAATTTAAATCTCAAATTTTTTAAATTTGCTATAAAAACCGCAACATCTTCAAACATACCACGAATACTATCAAATTCGTGAGTTACGCCGGCGATTTTTACAGCAGTTGGAGCAAATCCAACCGTGCTTGTATAGAGCAACCTTCTTAGTGGGTGAGCCACCGTCACAGCGTAACCTGTCTCAAAAGGATACGCAATCACTTTTGCCACATTATTCCCAATGTTTTCAACTTTTATCTCAGTAGGAATATAGGCTGATGTCGTGATTTTTCTCATATTTGCCCCCTATTATTTTGAGTAAAGCTCAACGATAAATCTTTCCTCAACAGGAATAACAATCTCTTCTCTATCTGGAGTTCTTGTAAAAATTCCATATCTTTTATCTTTTTCAACATCAACCCAAGCCACAATACCGGTTTGCGCTGTTAGATCCAAAGCGCGTGAAATTTGAGGATTGTTTTTGCTTTTTTCAATAACTTCTATTTTTTGTCCAGCTTTTACATTATATGATGGAATATCTACTCTTTTACCATCAACTAAAATATGTCCATGAGTAACAAGTTGGCGCGCGAAACGTCTAGTTGTAGCAAATCCCATGCGATAAACCACACTATCCAATCTTTGCTCTAAAAGTTGTACCAAAATCGAACCTGTATTACCTTCGCGACGAGCCGCTTCTGAAAATAATCTGCGGAATTGCTTTTCGCTTACGCCATACATAAATTTAGCTTTTTGTTTTTCACGTAGTTGTGAGCCATATTCGCTTATTTTGCCACGTTTTTGTCCGTGTTGTCCTGGAGCATAAGGCCTTTTAGCTAAAGCACTTTTGCCAGCCAATTTTCTCTCACCCTTCATCGCCAAATCCACACCAAGGCGTCTTTCTAATTTTTCAACTGGTCCTGTATATCTTGACATTTTTTATCCTTATACTCTTCTTCTTTTAGGCGGTCTGCAACCATTGTGTGGCAATGGAGTAATATCTTTAAAATATAAAACTTTAATTCCCTCTACACCACCTACGCTTTTTACTGCAGTTTCACGTCCGCTTCCTGGACCTTGCACCTTAATGCCAACTTCTTTAATACCTTGTTCTTTCGCTTTGCTTAATGCGTCTTCTACGGCTTGTTGTGCTGCATAAGGAGTAGATTTTTTACTACCTTTAAAATTTAACGCACCAGCAGAACTCCAAGAGATTAAATTTCCCATCTCATCAGTTACACTTACCATGGTATTGTTAAATGATGCATTAATATAGACAATACCTTTGGCAATATTTTTCTTAACTGCTTTTTTCTTAACTACTTTTTTAGTTGCCATATTCTATCCTTACTTAGTCGCCGCACCGACGGTTTTTCTTTTGCCTTTGCGAGTTCGGGCATTTGTTTTTGTCTTTTGACCACGAACCGGAAGACCTTTTCTATGTCTTAAACCTCTGTAATTTCCTAAATCCATTAGAGCTTTAATGTCAATCGCGACTTGTTTTCTAAGATCACCCTCAACAGCATAGTGCTCTTGAATTTCTTTACGAATTGCAGCAGCCTCATCTTCGCTAAGCTCAGATACTCTTTTATCGTATGAAATTTTAACTGCGTCTAAAATTTTTCTAGACGTAAAAAGACCTATACCATAAATATATGTAAGTCCATACTCAACTCTCTTTTTCTTTGGTAAATCAACACCTGCTATACGAGCCATCGCTTATCCTTGTCTTTGCTTATGTTTTGGATTATCGCAAATTACATGCACGATGCCTTTGCGCTTGACAATCTTGCATTTGTCACACATCTTCTTAACAGAAGGACGAACTTTCATCTTATTCTCCTAAAAAAAATTCCGCTTTTTAGTCAAACTGCTTTTAGGTTTGTCGAAATTTCAAACCAACTATTTTTAAAATAAAGCGGTAAATTTTAAAAATAGTTCTTCATACAGTTTTTTGGAAAAGTGCGAATTTATCCAAATTTATCTTTATGTTTGCTTATTTAAAGCAAATTTTTAGAATTAATTTTGTAATAATTAAAAGTTTTGTTAAAAAGTGAATAAATATGGAAAGATTTAAAAATTTAATATAGTTAGTTTATTGAATTTTTCACAATTCAATAAACTAAATTTTATTTATATCGATAGGTAATTCGGCCCTTATCAAGGCTGTAAGGCGTTAGCTCAACCTTTACGCGATCGCCTGGCATAATTTTTATATAATGCATACGCATTTTGCCAGCGACATGACATAAAATAACATGCTTATTATCAAGCTCTACTTTAAATGTCGCACTAGGAAGCGCTTCTATAACATTTCCATCTATCTCAATAACATCATCTTTTGCCAAATTTTCTCCTTTTTGCTAAGACTTGCTTAAAATTTCAACTTTATTATCAACCATTGCAAAGCAGTGTTCATAATGGCTTGTGCGCAAACCATCTTTGCTAGTCACATTCCAATGATTTTTTGCAATGACTGGGGTGCCATCTTTTTGGCAAATCATCGGCTCTATACAAAACACCATGCCATTGCGAATTTTAGGACCTTGTTTTGGATTTTTGCTCTCGCAATAATTTGGAATTTCGGGCTCTTCGTGCGGACGTTTGCCAATGCCATGACCGCAAAAACCAATAAGCGGAACATAACCACGATCTAAGATAAACTGCTCTAATGCGTAGCTTACCTCTTTAAAATGCATTCCAACTTTTATAAAATTTGCCGCAAATTCTAACGCATCTTTACTGCAAGCGATCAAATTTGCATCACTTTGAGAAATTTCGCCAACAGGCAACGTCCGCGCACTATCGCCATAATATCCATTCAATCCAACAACCAAATCCACGCCCAAAATATCACCCTCTTTTAAAATCGTTTCATCTGGAATTCCGTGGATTATAGTTTCATTTAATGAAAGACAACTAGCGTTTGGAAAGCCGTAAAGCCCCTTGCAAGATGGCTTTGCCCCTTTTGAAATGATGAAATTTTCAATCATCTTATCAATTTGCAAAAGCGACATTCCTGGGCGTAAAATTTCAGCTGTATAATCAAGAGTTTGAGCGACTATTTTATTAGCCGCCCTTAGACCATCAAGATCCTTTGAAGTTTTTATAGATATTGACATTTTTATAGACCTATTGTTGTGCCTAGTGTTTTATATTTATTCATATCGCGCTGAGCTTCTATTTTTCGCATAGTATCAAGCGCAACAGAGACAACAATCAAAACGCTAGTTCCGCCAAACACAAACGTAACACTCATAAATTTCATCAAAATCCATGGCAACGTTGAGATCACACCAAGATATAACGCACCCCAAAAGGTTAGATTGCTAGCGATATCATTCATAAATTTAGCTGTAGATTCACCTGGACGAACGCCTGGGATAAAGCCTGAGTTTTTCTTGATATTTTCACTGATATCTTTCGAATTAAATGCGATTGAAGCATAAAAATATGCAAAAAATACAACAAGCAAAAACATCAAAATATTAAACGCATATCTATTTGGATTAAGAAAATCCGCAATAACTTTTATATATTCATTTGTGCTAGATTGCAAAATTGTAATCGGAAACATCAAAACAGCACTCGCGAAAATCGGCGGAATAACACCGCTTAAATTTACACGGATTGGAATATAGTTCATAATGCGTTTGTTTTGATTTTGAACTAAAATTTTGCGTGGATATGAAACTGGAATTCGCCTCTCTCCAAGCTCTACATATATAACAAATCCGATTGTAGCAAGTATGATTAATACAGTAAAAATTGCTACGACTAAATTTGTTCCGCCTGTGTTTATTGACGTAATTGCGTTGCCGATATTTTTAGGAATCGAACTAACAATTCCAGCAAATATAATCAGACTAATTCCATTGCCGATGCCACGTTGCGTAATTTGCTCGCCTATCCACATCAAAAGCATAGTTCCAGCAAGCATTGAAACGCACGCCAAAGCAACAAACATATCTCTATCTATCGTAATAGGACTTTGAGCACTTTGCCCGCTAAGACCGCTAAGACCAATACTAACGCCTATTGCTTGAGCTATCGTAATTACAATTGTTGCGTAACGAATAATTTGCATATATTTTTGCATTCCATCGCGCTCTTTTTTGAGCTTTCCTATGTTTGGAAATGTTGCAGCTAGGAGTTCCATGATAATTGAAGCGGTGATATAAGGCATAATTCCCAAAGAAATTACACTAAAACGTTCAACGGCCTGTCCGCTAAACATGTTGAGCATTCCAAATACATTATCTGAATTGCTCTTAAAAAAATCGGCAATAACACTAGCATTTACGCCTGGGACTGGCACGTATGCCAGCACCCTATAAACAAGCAAAAAACCCAAAGTAATTAAGATTTTATTGCGTAAAGTTCCCATTATTTATTTCCACTAACGCTAATTTTATCATCTTTGATTTTTGAAACTAGCGCGTTTGCGCCCTTACCTATCAATTTGATTTTTTCTACGCTTTTACCAAATTTATGCACAGATTTAATGCTCTCAAAAGTGATCTCTGAAAGCTCAGCAACAGCTGAAATTTTCTCAACATTGATTACATAAGGTTTAACAAATTTAGATCTAAAACCAACTTTTGGAAGTCGTCTTTGTAAAGGTTGTTGTCCGCCCTCAAAGCCAACTTTTTCGTGTGAGCCAGTTCTTGCTGTTTGACCTTTTCCGCCACGTCCTGCTGTTTTACCCAAACCGCTACCTTGACCGCGACCTAGTCTCTTTCTTGAATGCGTACTACCGCAAGCTTTTTGTAAATTTTCTAAACCCATATTCTATCCTTTTAACATACTCAAAGCTTTAATTGTAGCTCTTACAACGTTTGCTGAGTTGTTTGATCCAAGTGATTTTGTAAGAATATCTTTAATTCCCGCAAGCTCAATCACAGGGCGAGTAGAACCACCAGCGATAACACCGGTTCCTTCACTAGCTGGTTTTAGTAAAATTTTACTTGCGTTAAATTTAACTTCAATATCGTGAGGGATTGTTGAACCTTTTCTTTTAACTTCAATAATATTCTTAAACGCATCATCAACAGCTTTTTTTATCGCATCTGGAACTTCTTTTGATTTACCAAAGCCAAAACCAACTAAGCCATTTCTATTACCAACAACGATCAAAGCTGTAAATCTAAATCTTCGACCGCCTTTTACAACTTTCGTTACTCTTCCGATATTAACGATTACTTCTTCAAATTCTTCTCTATTATATTTTTCCATATGTTTTTCCTTATAATGAGATTCCGTTTTCACGTAAGCCATCAGCAAAAGTTAGGACTACGCCGTGGTATAAATAACCATTTCTATCGAAAATCACTCTGTTTATGCCTTTGCTTTTTAATTTAGCCGCAAAATCTTTAGCCAAATTTAAAGCACCTTCTTTGTTTGCTTTTAAACCCAAAGCTTTACCGCTACTAGCACATAATGTAGTCGCATTAACATCTTCAATCGCTTGAACATAAAGTGTTCTATTTGATTTAAAGAAAGAAACTCTAGGACACTCGGCAACTCCGTGAATTTTAGCACCAATTCTTTTTTTTCTTTTTGCTCTTAATAAAAGTTTTCTTTTTAATACATTTGCTGTCATAATCTACCCTTATTTCTTAGCAGTTTTACCGGCTTTGCGGTTAATGTGCTCTTCTAGATATTTAACACCTTTGCCTTTGTATGGTTCTGGTGGTCTAAATTCGCGAATAATAGCTGCGATTTGTCCTACTTGTTGTTTATCGCTACCTTTGATTGAAATAACGTTTTTTTCAACTTTTGCTTCAATGCCTTTTGGTAATTCATAATTAATTAAGTGCGAAAATCCTAGGCTTAACTCTAAAATATCTCCTTTAACGGCCGCTTTATAACCAACGCCGTTAATCTCTAATTTTCTCTCAAATCCATCAGTTAAACCAACAATAATATTGTGCGCTAAAGCTCTATATGTGCCCCAAAACGCTTTGTCTTGTCTCTCTTCGCCTATTGCTTCAAAAGTTAGTTGATTATCTTCAAATTTAACGCTAACGTGCCCTTTTGTATCAAGCTCTTTTTCTAAATTTCCTTTTTTGAACTTGATAACTTCCCCATCAATACTAACTTTTACATCGCTAGGAATATTGACTGGCTGTTTTCCTATTCTTGACATTTTTATCCTTTTATTTGTCTAGGGTATGAAATTTAAATTTCATACCACAATGCCATAAAAGCAGAGTAGATCAAGCGATTGCTTGATTACCAAATTGTGCAAAGCACCTCTCCACCAACGCCATTTTTATTCGCATCAGCACCACTCATAACACCCTTGCTTGTGCTTACGATAATTGTGCCGTAGCCATTTTTAAATCTTTTAATATCATCTTTGCCTTGATAAACTCTACGACCAGGTTTTGAAATTCTTTTAACTTCATTAATTACGCTTTTGCCATTTTCGTCGTATTTTAAAACTACATTGATAAATTTCTTGTTGTTCTCTTCTACAACGTTGTAGCTGTCAATGTAGCCTTTATCGGCTAAAATTTTCAAAGTAGCCTCAACAACATTTGAATGAAGAAGTTTTGTAGTTTCAAGTCTTCTCATAGCTGCATTTCTGATACGAGTCAATCCATCTGAAATTAAATCATTAGACATGTTTTCTCCTTACCAACTTGCTTTTTTAAGACCTGGGATTAAACCCTCATTGCCCATCTTTCTTAGGCATACGCGACAAACTCCAAAGTCCTTATAAACAGAATGCGGACGGCCACAAATTTGGCATCTCGTATAAGCTCTAGAACTAAATTTCGCAGGTCTTTTTGCCTTAGCAATCATAGATTTTTTTGCCATCTTATTTTCCTTTTGCAAAAGGCATGCCAATTAATTCTAAAAGTCTAAATGCCTCTTTATCGCTATTTGTTGTTGTAACTATCGTAATATTCATACCGTGAGTGCGTAAAATTTTATCATACTCAACCTCAGGGAACATTAGCTGTTCATTTAAGCCAAAGTTATAATTACCTCTACCATCAAAACCATTTCTAGCGACACCGCGGAAGTCTTTTACCCTAGGTAGCGCAATAGAAATTAGTTTATCCAAAAAGGCAAACATATTCTCTTTTCTTAAAGTTACTTTTATTCCCACAGGGAAGCCTTCACGCACTTTAAAACCAGCGATTGATTTTTTTGCATTTGTCAAAACGGCTTTTTGTCCAGCAATCAACGAAATCGTATCTGCCATATTTTGCAATACTTTTTGATCTTTGCTAGAATCGCCAGTGCCTACGCTAATAACAACTTTTTCGATAGCTGGAATAAGCATAGGGTTTTTTATGTCAAATTCTTTTACCAAAGTCTCTTTTATGCTATTTGCATATTTTTCTTTTAATCTATTCACGATTATTCCTCAACTTTCGCTACGTTAGAAATATCCATAGGCATCTCTTTTTCTTTAAAACCACCCTGAGGATTTTGTTCTGTTGGTTTTAGAGTCTTTTTGGCGACCTTGCAACCTTCTACGATAACTTGATGAGTTTTAGGAAAAACAGCCTTTACAACGCCGATCTTGCCTTTATCGTCACCCGCGATAACTTTTACTTTATCGCCTTTTTTAATCTTAAATTTGATATTTGCCATTATAACACCTCCGGAGCAAGCGAAACGATCTTCATAAAACCGCTATATCTTACTTCTCTACCAATAGGACCGAAAATTCTCGTTCCAACTGGTTCTTTTTTAGCGTCTAAAATTACGGCTGCATTTTCGTCAAATCTAATAAGTGATCCATTGCCTCTGTGGAGCTCTTTTTTTGTGCGAACAACAACGGCTTTTACAACTTGACCGCGTTTAATTTTTCCATTTGGAAGAGCTTTTTTTACAGAGCAAACAATAACATCACCAACTGTTGCATAACGTCTTTTGCTACCGCCTAATACTTTTATACACATTAACTCTTTTGCGCCACTATTATCGGCTACGGCTAATCTTGTAAAACTTTGTATCATTATTCAACTCCCGCTTTTAAAACAGCTTTTAATCTAAATGATTTTCTTGCGCTAATCGGTCTGCACTCAACAGCAGAGATTACGTCGCCAACCTTTACACTGTTATTTTCATCGTGAATTAGATATTTTTTGAAACGTTTCACAAATTTGCGATATCTAGGGTGCATTATTCTTCTTTCTACTAAAATAGTAGCAGTTTTATCACCAGCTTTTTTAAGCACGATACCGTGAATTTCTCTTTTAAATGCCATCTTTATCCCCTTATTTCGCATTGATCGCAGTTTTTACTCTAGCGATATCTTTTTTAAGAGCACTAATTTCTCTAGGGTTAGTTAGTTGCATCGTTTTTAACTTTTGTCTAAGCGAAAACAAAAGCACCTTTTTTTCTTTTAATAGCGCATTTAACTCTTCTACGCTTTTATCTTTTAGCTCAGTATATTTCATTTTCACTCTCTCTTGTTATTATCTTTGTTCTAAAAGGTAACTTATGAATGGATAATGTCAAAGCCTCTCTCGCTATTTTCTCGCTAGCACCAGCCATCTCAAAAATAATACGACCTGGTTTAATATTCATAACCCACTCTTCTACCGCACCTTTACCTTTACCCATACGAGTTTCAAGAGGTTTTTTACTAATTGGCTTATCAGGAAATACACAAATCCAAACTTTTGCTTGACGATTTACATATCGCGTCATCGCAATACGAGCGGCTTCAATTTGGCGTGAATTTATACGTCCAGCTTCAACAGCTTTTAAACCAAAATCACCATATGTTAGGTCGGTTCCGCGAGTTGCATAACCACGATTTCTGCCCTTCATCATCTTTCTAAATTTAGTTCTTTTTGGCATCAACATGACTATTTACTCCTTCTTGGTCTGCGTGTTTTTTTAGGAGCGCTCTCTTCTGTTTTCTCAGGTTGAATTCCTTTTTGCAAAACTTCGCCTTTGAAAATCCATACTTTAATACCGATATTTCCGTATGTTGTATGAGCCTCTGCAAAACCATAATCAATCTTTGCTCTTAAAGTATGAAGTGGAACGCGACCCTCTAAATACCACTCTGTTCTTGCCATTTCGGCTCCGCCTAAACGTCCAGCAACTGCTATTTTAATACCTTTTGCTCCTGCTTTTTGCGCACTTTGAATAACTTTTTTCATAGCACGGCGAAAAGCCACACGACGTTCTAATTGCATAGCGACATTTTCAGCAGCCAATTGTCCGCAAGCACCTGATTTGCGCTCTTCTTTGATATTAATCGTAATATCTTTACCGACCAATTTCGCTACATCATTTTTCAAATTTTCAATCTCTTCGCCTTTTTTACCGATGATGATACCGGGGCGAGCTGCAACGATTGTAATTTTTACTTTTTTCGCAGTGCGAGTGATTAAAATTTGACTAACACCAGCGTAATATAATTTAGCTTTTAAAAATTTGCGAATTTTATAATCTTCGCCAATATTTTCAACCAAATTCTCTTTTGCTGGAAACCATCTAGATTCCCAATTTCTATTAATGCCTAATCTTAGACCAATCGGATTAACTTTTTGTCCCATAACTACGCTTCCTTACTTGGTTTTGATACTTCCACGGTGATGTGAGAAGTTGGTTTGCGAATTTTACTCGCTGTTCCTCTGGCGCGCGGACGAAATCTTTTTAAAACAGGACCAGCATCTACACGGCAACTAGTTACAACGACTTCTTCAGGTTCAAAACCACCATTTGCAACTGCGCTAGAAATAGCATTTGAAATATATTTTGCACCACGATTTGGAGTAAATTCCAAAGTAGCCAAAGCAAATTCAGCATTCATTCCTTGCACTTGTCTTGCAATTAATCTAGCTTTCGTTGGAGAAAGGCGGATAAATTTAATAGTTGATTTACTCATTTTTTATCCTTATTTACCGATTTTCTTTTGCACTGAGCCTTTGTGGCCTTTAAAAGTGCGCGTAGGAGCAAATTCGCCTAATTTATAGCCGATATGATGCTCAGTAATATACACAGGGATAAAGCTCTTGCCATTATGAACATTAAACGTAAGTCCGATCATTTCAGGGATAATCGTGCTTCTGCGAGACCAAGTTTTAATAGGCTTGTTATCGTTGGCTTGCTTAGCTTGTGTAACTTTTTTCATTACATGATCATCAACGAAAGGACCTTTTTTTAGCGATCTAGCCATTTTTTATTTTCCTTTCTTTCTTGAAATTATAAGCCTATCACTAGCTTTTTTCTTTCTAGTTTTAAAGCCTTTTGTTGGTTTGCCCCAAGGTGTTACAGGATTTCTACCTGAATTTTTCTTACCTTCACCACCACCGTGTGGGTGATCAATAGGGTTCATCGCGCTACCACGAGTTTGCGGGCGAATACCTAAATGTCTGCTTCTTCCGGCTTTGCCGATTGTAGTATTGATAAAATCTTCATTGCCAACAACGCCGATTGTAGCCATGCATTCAACTAAAACTTTTCTCATTTCGCCACTTGGAAGTCGCAAAATAGAGTATTTCTCCTCTTTGCCGATAAGTTGAGCATATCCGCCAGCGCTTCTTGCGATTTGCGCGCCTTTACCAGGTTTTAACTCGATATTATGGATGATTGTTCCTACAGGGATGCTTTTGATCTTCATAGCATTGCCAGGTTTAATATCCAATCCACCCTCTGCTGCACAAACTGTATCGCCAACATTTAAGCCATTTGGTCTAATAATATATCTCTTTTCGCCATCAACATAAGAGATGAGCGCGATACGGCAGTTTCTATTTGGATCGTATTCGATAGCTTCTACTTTGCCATTTATATCAAATTTGCGTCTTTTAAAATCGATAATTCTATAAAGTTTTTTTGCACCTGCTTCTTTGTGGCGGCTTGTGATTCTACCATTATTATTTCTACCGGCTGTGGCAGGAATTTTCACCAAAAGACTTCTAACACTAGCTTTTGCGGTAATATCTTCGCTACTAAGCGTAGTCATAAATCTTCTGCTAGGGGTATAAGGTTTATATGTTTTAATAGCCATTTTTATGCACCTACACTTTCTAAACTAGCTCCATCAGGCAACTTAACGTAAAATTTCTTTACATCATTTCTTTCGCCAAGTCTGCCTTTGAAACGTTTTACTTTACCATCAAGTCTTAATGAATTAATTTTAAGCGGAGTAATTCCAAAATACTCTTTTAAAACCTCTTTTAATCTATTTTTAGTCATATTTAGCGAAGTTTGAATAACAACTACGCCTTTTTCTTGAAGGCCAAGAGTTTTTTCCGTATAAAGTATTGTTTTGATATCTGTTATATCTGCCATTTTAGCCCTCTTTTATAGTAGATTCAAGTGCTGTTTTTTCAATAATTACCGCACTGTATACAGCGACTAAATACGCGTTTAGTTCGCTAGCATCGATAACATAGCAATTTGATAAATTTCTATAAGCAAGTAGAGTTTTTGCATCAAGCTCATTTTTTACAATCAATGCATCTCTAACGCCTAATTTCTTTATAAAATTTGACGCATCTTTTGTCTTGCCACTTGAAATTTCTAAGCTATCGCAAACAAAAAGCTTTCCATCTACAGCTTTTTGCTCCAAAGCACACTCTAATGCTAGTCTTTTTTGCTTTTTATTGATCTTTTGATAGTAATTTCTATCGCTTTTTGGTCCAAATGCTACCGCGCCGCCAACCCAAACATTCGTTCTAGTAGAACCTGCACGTGCGCCACCGCGACCTTTTTGACGCCATGGTTTTTTGCCACCACCACTAACCGTCGATCTGCTCTTTGTGTGAGCTGTATTTGCTCGAAGTGAGGCTAAATATGATTTTGCATATAAATAAAGATTGTGCGGGTTAATTTCAGCATATCTAGCTGGAAGCTCAATATTACCCGCGCTCTCTAAATTTTCATTAAGAATCGTTGCTTTACTCATTTTACTATCCTTATTCTGCCCATTGCGCCGTTAAACCCAGGAACACTGCCTTTTAATACTAAAATTCCATTTGTTGCGTCGAAATTTACAACTTCGTTTTTTACTGTAGTTTTCTCATTTCCTGTGTGTCCCGCCATTTTCATACCTGGCTGAACGCGTCCTGGCCATTCGCAGTTACCGATTGAGCCGTGACGGCGGTGAAATCTACTTCCGTGTGCTGCTGGACCACCTGAAAATCCGTGTCTTTTCATTACACCTTGATAACCTTTTCCTTTACTCATGAAGCTAATTTTTAAAATTTTTGCCTCACTAAGTGGAGCTGTATCTTGGTCGCCAACTTGTGCATTTGAAATCTCTAATGTTGCAAATTTGTTAAATTCTACACTTAGATTATATTTTTTTTGCTGTCCTGCGATCGCTTTGTTTTTAGCTTTTCCATTTGCATAAGCAACCAATGCTTTGCCATTTTCATAAGCTTCGCAAACTTTCGCATTTACGATTTTTAGCAATGTTACGGGTGTGCTTACTATACCGATTGTTCTACTCATTCCGATTTTTTCTACGATATATTCCATAAATTTCCCCTTATTTTCCCATTGCTCTTACTTCTACATTTACTTCTGGAGCCAAGTCTAATTTCGTGAGCGAATCAACAGTATCCGAAGTAGCAGCTACAATATCAAGCATACGCGCGTGAATTCTCATCTCAAATTGTTCGCGAGAATCTTTGTTGATATGTGGTGATTTTAAAACCGTGTAGCGTTTAATTTTTGTAGGCATAGGTATTGGACCTCTAATATCCGCACCTGTTCTTTTGACGGCTTCTACAATTGCCGCAACTGTTCTATCAAGAACCCTATGGTCGTAAGCTTTTAGCTTTAACCTAATTCTTTCCATCTGTTTTCCTTAAAAAAGAACTTGTCGCAAACATACGACACTTTTACACAAGAGTAAAAGACCGCGATTATATTTAAAATGCTTTTTAAAGTCAATGATTTTACTAAAATTTATGATTTTATTTCCTTATTAAAAGGACAATAAACCAAATTTAGCCAAATTTTAGAACACCTATACTAAAATCGCCGAATGGAAATTTTAAAACTCTTATACGAAAATATGCCCGATTTTAACGAACACAAATTTACACCACGAAAAGTATTGATAAATGGTGGGAAAATCCTGCTTTATGGCGCGCCAAATTCAGGAAAAAGCATGATTGCAAAAGCGTTTTTATCTTCACTTGATAAAAATAATTTCCTTTACATAAATTTAAGCGATATCAGAATAAATAGCCAAATTTGCGCCGAATTGCCAAAATTTCTTGCACAAAATAAGCAAATTTCTTCGCTTGTGATTGATGGGATTTGTGCTGATACGCCAAATTTAGCTGAAATTTGCATGCTAAATTTAGAAAATATCATATTGATTACGCAAGATAGTGAATTTTTGGTGCCAAATTTTAAGCGCATTCATATTTTACCGCTTGATTTTGAGGAATTTATCGCATTTGATAAGCGCAGTGATGAAAATGCGCTTTTTGCGACCTTTTTGCAAAAAGGAAACTCACCAAGCGCACACAATCGAGTAGAAATTAATCTTTTAGAACAGCAAAATTTAATTAAAAATTTAGATAAAAACGGCATCTCTACGCTACTAGAATGCGCGAAATTTGCTGGCAAAACATTTTCTGTAAATCAAATTTACTACGCACTTCACGCTAAAAACAAGATCTCAAAAAATAGCGTTTATAGCTACATTGGCGATTTTACAAAACGCGAAATCATAATTCGTGTCAAACATTTTTCTCAAAATTCATATAAAATTTACTTTTCAAATTTTATTCACAAAGACGCGCTTGGATTTGAAAAAGATTTTTTAGCAAAGCTTAGAGGTGCTGTTTTTTGTGAATTACGCAAGCTTCAAGATGAAATTTATTATACAAAACAGCTTGATTTTTACTTGCCAAATTTGAGATTAGGTATCATCGTAGAGCCGTTTAGGGCGAATGAATTTGTCTTTTTAAAATTTAATAAAATGCTAAACATATTACGAAATTTAAGAATCAATAGATTGCAAATAATCACCACAGCAAACTACGGCGCAATCGAAAATAGCGGATTAAAGTGTGAAATTTTGCCATTCCAAAGATTCGCGCTAGGGTTTTAGGACTTGTAAATTTTGATAAATTAAAGGAAAAAATAGATGATTTGTGGGATTGATGAAGCTGGACGCGGGTGTGTGGCTGGGGATTTGTGTATAGCTGGTTGCGTATTGCGTGGTGAAATTTTTGGGCTTAAAGATAGCAAAAAATTAAGCGAAAAAATGCGCGAAAAATTATACGAAAAAATCATATCAAACGCAGAGTATAAAATCGTGGT
>CAUUFG010000030.1:0-15596 GCA_963544335.1 uncultured Campylobacter sp. | reverse complement strand
AAATAGCACAACAAGATAAATTTGCGATATTAAAAGCTCAATATCGTTTAGCAGAATTTAATCTTTTGTAGCTTTGCTTTTATTAGCTACGATTTTGTCTACAAAAACAAATATATATCTATCGCCACCAAATTTCATAGAATAAATTTCTAAAAAATATCACAATTTTAATGGCTAGTGATCAAAGACAAAGCAACAAGCAATCAGTATTTAGTAGGCTTAGCACACTATAAAGCAAAACATTCTAAAAATGAATTTTCAAATGGTAAAAATCGGTTAAATAGCATTGAGAAATTTTGCGCTTATGCTAAACATATGATTATCTAAATTTAAAGACATAAAAAAGATAATTTCTTGTTTCATCTTAAACAAAGCAAATTTAGCTATAAGACTACGCAAGAAATTTAAGAGAAAATCCTTTAAATTTGGCTATCAAATTTCAAAATCCACGCCCCCAAAATAAGTAGCCAATAAATTTCAAATTTATCGGCCACAAAACCCTATGTGCCAAGATAAAACGCGATAAACTCGACTATTTTTTTCAAAAGCAAAGGCGACGCTAAACAAAATAGAGCCGACACAATCAAAACCGCCACTATCATATTTGACGCGTTTTTGATATAAGCACTCTTTGGCGCAACAGGCGATTTTAAGAGCAAATGCACGATTAGTTTTAGATAATAATAGACCGAAATCGCCGAATTTACAGCCATCGCCACCGCCAAAAATATATATCCATTCGCAATCGCCTCGCCCATGATATACATCTTTCCCCAAAAGACCCCAAAGGGTGGCACGCCAGCTAGCGTAAGCATAAAAATAGCCATCGCAAAAGCCAAAAATGGCGCCGTTATCACCAGCCCATCAAATTTAGAATACGGGTGCTCAAACCGCGCGTCCCACGTCCCAACGTGCGAACTACTCAAATACAAAATCGCAAACGCGCCCAAATTTGCAAACAAAAACATAATCCAATACAAAAACAGCCCCAAATTTGCGCCATTTGTCGCAGGATTATTAACAACAATCGCCCCTAGCACAAAGCCTGAATGCACAATTGAGCTAAACGCAAGCATTCGTTTTATGTCTTGTTGCACCAAAGCCGCGATATTTGCCAAGCTCATCGTAAGCACACTAATAATATAAAGCGTATTGCCAAGCCAAGAAATTCCGCTTGCCATTAACACTTCAAAAAGCCTAATCGCCACGACAAATCCTGCGATTTTTGGCACAACAGAGATAAATCCACTCATAAGCGCGCTCGCCCCCTCATAAACATCGCCAACCCACGTATGAAAAGGGATCAAAGATAATTTAAAGCCGATCGAAACGATAAAAAATATAGAGCCCAAAATCAGCAATTTATCATCGCCGTAATTTTTCGCACTCAAATTTTGCGCGATTTGTTTGATATCAAAGCTCCCGCCAAGCATGTAAAAAATCGCCATCGCAAAGACGAAAAATCCAGCACTAAGCGCACCCATCGTAAAATATTTTATCGCGCCTTCTATCGCTGCTTTGCGGTTTCGCATCGCAATAAGCGTATAAAGTGCAAGAGAACTAAGCTCAAGACCGATAAAAATCATAACCAAATTTGTGCTAGAAATCATGCACTCATATCCGCACAACATGAATAGATAAAGCACATAAAATTCAAATCTCGAATACTCACTAACGCGCTTATTTGAAAACGAAAGCGAGATAAAAAACAGCGCAGATGAGAGCAAAACAATCGAACCTAAAGCCGAGTAATTATCGAGCAAAATCAGCCCAAAAAAAGCACTTTTAGCACTATCTAAGCTAAAAAACATCGGTATATTTAAGATAATCGCAAGCACGCTCATCGTCGCAAAAAATGAGCTATCCACGCGCGAAACCAGCCCCACGACGAGCAAAAACAGCGCGAACAGCCCCAAAAAACCAATAGGAATAAACGCGCTAAATTCTAAATTTTGCAAAAATAAAATACCGCTCATCTTGTTTCCTTTGCCAAAACTTCATCGTTAAATTTCATCATCTCAACTAAATTTTGAGTAGATTCATTAATCTGTTCTAAAACCAAATTTGGCGCAACACCAAGAACAATAATAAGCACCACAATCGGCGCAAGAGCCAAAATTTCGCCTCCGCGAATATCGCTTATTTGCAAATTTGAACCCTCCCCGCTAAACATCGCGCTAAACATTCGCAAAGCATAGATCGCGCTCATAATTATCCCGCATCCGCCAACGAGCGCAAACCACGGATTTAGAGCATAAATTCCAGCTAAACACAAAAATTCTCCCACAAATCCAGCCGTCAGTGGAAGCCCGATAAGCCCTAGCATCATCACAGCAAAAAACAGCGCAAAAAGTGGCATTTTTTGTGATAAAGAGCCAAATTTGAAAATATCTAAATTTGCGCTTTTTCTCTCTAAAAATCCAACGCCGATAAATAGCCCACCGCTAATTAAAGCGTGGCTTAACATCATAAAAACCGCCCCGCTAAGCCCTATTTGATTAAACGAAAATACACCCAAAACAATCACGCTCATATGTGCGGCCGATGAGTAGGCGATGATCTCTTTAATGTTTGTCTTTTTAAAAGCGATAAAAGAGGCATAAATTATCATAATGAGCGCTAAAACACAGATGAAATTTGCAAAATACGCACTCGCCGCGCCAAACATCGGCAAGCAAAAGCGCAAAAAGCCATAAATTCCCATCTTTGACATTATCGCTGCTAAAAACATAGAGCCTAAAAAAGGCGCTTGTGTATATGTAAGTGGAAGCCACGTGTGAAATGGAAAAAGCGGCGTTTTAATAGCAAAACCAAATGCAAACGCCAAAAACATCCAAATTTGTAAATTTAGTGGCAAATTTAGCGTCTGCCACTCGATCATATTAAAGCTTAATACGCCGTAATTTTGCTTATAAAAATATGCCATCGCGACGACGCCAAGTAGCATAAAAACCGACCCAAAAAATGTATAAATAAAAAATTTAATCGTCGCAAAGACGCGTTTTTCGCCACCAAAAATACCGATAATATAAAACATCGGTATTAATGATTGCTCCCAAAATACGACAAAAAGTAGCGCATCAAGGCTTACAAATACACCCATAATGCTCATCTGCAAAAAAAGCGTCATTAGCACAAAATGTTTATTTTTATCGCCCAAATCAGCACAAATCATGCAAATCAAAAACAACAAAGCGCAAATAATGACCAAAAAAAGCGAAATTCCATCAATTCCCAAAAAATAGTTTATGCCATATTCTGGAAAAAACGGGATAAATTCGACAAATTTTAGCTCATCTGTTGCATTATTAAATTTCCCCCACAAAATAAGCGTGAGAACAAGCTCAATAAAAGTAACGCAAATGCCGTAAATTTTAATGCTTTTTTCTTCTACCAACAAGCCAAAAAGAGCACCCAAAAGCGGAAAAATAATGATAACGCTTAAAATAAAATCCATAAATTTATCCTTTAAATCACAAACGCCAAAATAAGTAGCGCGCAAAATCCCGCCACCATAAAAAATAGCCCCACGCTTAAATCGCCCGTTTGTGCGCGGTTTAAAATATGCGAAATTTTAAAACTAAACGCGCCGATAAAATCTACAAATTTATCAATAATCCTATCGTCAATAAACTCGCAAATTTGGGCAATTTTCGCATAAGAGCGGATAAAAACGCGCTCATAAATCACAGGGATAAAATACTCGTTTTTTAAAATTTTATAGAACAAATTTCGCTCGTATCCTTCGCCAAATTTGTTCGCACGATAAAGATAAATCGCAAACGCGCTCGAAATTAAAACAAGCAACATTGTCAAAATTATGAGCGAAATTTCAGTTTTGTGCGCTAATTCTAGCTCGTATTTAGGCAAAATTTGTGTAACAAATTCTTCAAAACTATCGCCAAAAAATCCAGCAATCAAAGACAAAAAGCCCAAAACGCCCATCGCCACAAGCATAAAACGCTTAACTTCATGCGCTTTAAAATCAAATTTCGCCTCTCCAAAAAACACAAGCATAATGAGCCTAAAGCTATAAAACGCCGTCAAAACCGCACCAAATGTGAGTGCGCCATATATCCAAAATGCGCCCTCGTTGAATGCAACTTCTAAAATTTTATCTTTTGAAAAAAATCCCGCAAACGGATAATACCCACACAAAGCAAGTGAGCCCACACCCATTAAAATCGCAGTTGCCGGCATAAATTTCGCCAATGAGCCCATTTTTGTTATATCTAAATTTTCACGCATCGCGTGCATAATATTTCCCGCACCTAAAAATAAAAGTGCTTTAAAAAATGCATGAGTTATTAGGTGAAAAAGCGCGATATTAAACGCGCCAAGCCCCGCCGCTGCAAACATATAGCCTAGCTGAGACAAAGTAGAATAGGCGATTATCTTTTTTAAATCACAATGCACCAACGCAGCCCCCGCGCCAAAAACAGCGACAAACGCACCAAGCCCCGCCACAAACGCCAAAACATCGGGCGCGGCCATAAAAAGCGCATTTGCGCGCACGATTAAATAGACCCCAGCTGTTACCATAGTCGCCGCATGAATTAGCGCAGAAACAGGCGTAGGTCCAGCCATCGCATCAGCTAACCACGTATGAAATGGAAATTGCGCCGATTTTCCCATCGCACCAATAAGCAAAAGCGCGCAAATTAGATAGATAGCGGAACTAGAAATTTCGTATAAATTTAGCGCGCCAAAAACGTCATTATAATTTAAACTACCAAAATAAAAATAGATCGAGATTATGCCGATTAATAGTGCTAAATCAGCGATGCGATTCATTATAAAAGCTTCATTTGCGCACCACATATTTTTAGGATTTTTACTCCAAAAACCAATAAGTAACCACGAGCAAAGCCCCACGCCCTCCCAGCCGATAAATAGCCCAATAAAATTATCGCTTAAAACAAGCACAAGCATAGAGAAAACAAACAGCCCAAGATAGCTAAAAAATTTATTAAATTTCTCATCGTTTTGCATATATCCGATCGAATACACATGCACCACGCTAGCCACCACGCCTATCATCGCCATCATCACGCCACTTACGCTATCTGCAATAAATCCATAAGCGATACTAAATTCGCCAACCACAATAAAATCGCCCAAATTTAGCGCAACACCGGCTGAGTTTGAAATTTCATTCAAGATAAAAAGCGAACTAATCGCGCCCAAAATTATCAAACAAGAGCAGATTATCCCGATAAATTTCGTGCGCGAAAAAAACGCGCCGACACCGCCAATTATCGCGCTTAAAAGTGGCGCACATAGCGAAAACAAAAGAAAATTACTCACGCTTTTCCTTTCATGCTATCTAGGCTTTCTAGCTCTATTGAGCCTGTTTTTTTATACCAAAGTATGAGCAATCCAAGCCCGACAACAGCCTCACTAGCCGCTATTGCTATGATAAAAAGTGCGGCGATTTGCCCGTTTAAATTTGCGCTAAATTTTGAGATCGCAACAAGCGCGATGTTGGCTGAGTTTAGTAAAATTTCAGTTGAGAAAAATAGCATTATCAAATTTCTTCTCTTTAAAATTCCAACAAGCCCGATGCAAAATAAGACTCCAGATAAGATCAAATAGTGATTAAGAGTTATCATTTTTGCTCCTTTGTTTTACGATCCATCTCTTTGTGAGTTAAAACCACAGTGCAAATCAACGCAACCAAAAGCAAAACAGCGACCATCTCAAACGCGACTAAATATTGTCCAAAAATTTCATTTCCAATCAAAACCGAATTTGACAAATCAGGCAAATTTCCGATCTTTATTTTTAGTGGCGCAAATAAAATTACACTCATCAAAATCGCGCAAAACAGGCAAATCACGACGATCGCTTTACGAAATTTGACTATCTCTTTTACCTTCTTATTCACATCAAAAAACATCATCGCAAAGCCATAAAGCACCATCACCCCGCCTGTATAAACAGCGATTTGCACCACGCCTAAAAACTCCGCCCCCAATGTAAAAAATAGCCCCGCGATAAAAATGAGCCCGATACTAAGCGCACTCATCGCATAAAGCACATTTTGCGAAAATACGCTCACACAAAACGCACAAACACTCAAAATCGCGAAAAACCAAAAACCAACTATCTCAAACATTTTCGTCCTTTTTCTCGTCGTCTTTATTGTAGGCAAGTGGCGTTTGCTTTACTAATTCATCGCTTAAATTTGATAATGAACCATATCCACCAAATTCGCTCTGCGAACGCAAATCTTTTGTCAAAAAATCCTCTTTTAGCCCAAAATATGCGCGTTGATCACTAGCAAATTCATACTCGCCACCATGCGTAATCGCAATCTCGGGGCACACATCAGCGCACAATCCACAATAGACACATCGCCCCAAATTTATCGAGTAACTTGCAACTTTTTTGCGCCCATCTTCGCCTAATTTTGTATCCATCGCAATGCAGTTGCTAACGCAAATTTTCTCACACAGCCCACAGCCAATACACCGCTCTTCGCCACTTTCTAGTAGCCTTTTTAGCGAATGCACGCCACGATAACGAGGCGAAAGTTCATATTTTTCAAATGGATATTTTATTGTGTGAGTGTTGTTTTTCTTAAACATCTCTCGAAGCACAACCCACAGCCCAACAAACAGCTCAAATTTAAATGAGCGTCTTAAAAATTGTCCGAATTTATCTTTGTTCGTAATAATCTGCGCTCTTTTATCTAGCTCTTTATACATAAATTTCTCCTACAACAAAACAAGCGCAGTGATGATAATATTTATCAGCGCGATAGGCATTAAAACTTTCCAACAAAGCCCGATTAGCTGATCTGGGCGAAGATGCGGCCAAGCAGCCCTAGTCCATAAAAAGCAAAAAAAGAAAAAACTAGCTTTTATAAAGATCATCGCTCCACCAGGGATTATCCATGTTTTATTATATCCGCCACAAAATAAGAGTGCCAAAACGATCGAATAGGTTATCATATTCGCATATTCAGCGATAAAAAACAGCCCAAATCTCATGCCACAATACGCAGTCGTAGCACCCGCGACAAGCTCGGTTTCGTTTTCTGTTAAACAAGTGGGAGTGCGGTTGCATTCAATAAACGAAGCGATCCAAAACAAAAAAAACGCAACAGGTTGCGACCATAAAAACCAATCCCCTATTCCGCCATCTTGTTCGGCGACAATTTTTGTGATAGAAAGAGATGAAGTTATCATAACAATCGGGATTATCGATAAGCCGTTGATAATTTCAAAGCTTAAAAGTTGCAAAACGGCGCGCATAGAGGCGATAAGCCCCCATTTATTATAACCGGCTAATCCACCAACTAGCGTCCCATAAACGCTAGTTGAGCTCACGCTCATCAAAAATAATAGCCCAACACCAACATCGCTTAAAATCGGCTCCACCTTGCGCCCAAAAATTTCAAATTCGGGCAAAAATGGCACGACGCTAAGCGCCGTAAATGCGCCCGTTACGGCAATTAGTGGCGCCGCCCAAAACATCACGCGATTTGCTCCGCGCGGAATTGCGTCTTCTTTGGTAAATAACTTTATCATATCGCACAAAATTTGCCCCAAGCCAAAAATGCCGACCATATCAGGGCCGATTCTGCGCTGCATGTAAGCTAAAACTTTGCGCTCAGCATACGTCCCAAGCCCGCTCAAAGAGGCGATCACAGCCAAAATCACAACCGCTTTGATGATCGTTTCTAAGATAAAAAAGCTCATTTCACTCACTTTGCGCTCCTTGTTTAGCTAAAATTTCGTCTGCATTTTGCTCTAAATTTGCTTGTGTGAAATTTGGATCTTTTGCGAAATTTTCACCCTTTAAAACATCTAAATTTATCGCTTTAAAATTTAGTTTTGCAAAGCGCGTTTTAAAAAGTTTTTCAGTGCAAATTTTATCGTCAAAATATGGAATATAGCCGTTCGTGCAGTTTTCGTCAATGCAAATTTCTAGCGTGATTTTATCCGCGCTATCGTCTTTGTAAATTTGAATAAATTTGGCATTTTCTAGCCCAAATTTGCGTAAAAATTCGCTGTTTGCATAAAATTTCGCCGTCGTAGATAAAAGAGACGCTAGGTTGCTAAATTTAGAAAATTGCGAAATTGGATTTGCTAAATAGATAAAATCGGTGTCTAAATTTTCATCTAAATTTTCAAACAAAAACGGCTCATCACAGGGTGAAATTTCGCGCAAATCTAGCGCATATCCGCGGTGATTTTCCCCGCCGTTATCATAAAAATTACTCAAATCATCAAATTTTACGCTCTTAAACTCGCCACCTAAATTTGGCGTATAATCAATCGTAAATTTTGCGCTAATACCAAGCGCACAAGCAAAGTCATTTAGCTCGTATCCGCCATGCGCTATAGCCGCATTTGTCGGCACAACTCGCGCGTCGTAATTTACAAAAGTACCCTCTTGTTGATTGAGTGCAGGGGCGATTAATTCGCTCTCATTTACGCCAAAAGTATAATCCCCGCTCTCGTTATAGCCAAAAGTTTTCCCGCGAATTTCATCGTCTAAATCGCAAATTAACGCAACACCTAGCGAATTTGTGCGAGGCGGGATAATAAAGACTTTAAACGGCGTAAATCGTGCGATAAGCCCCGCCATTTTCGCCAAAATTTCTGAATTTTCGCTCGTGATAAAATCCTCTCCGATAATCAAAACAAGGCTATTTTTATTCACGCTAACCTCATCAAATTTGCTCTCATCAACGCCGATAATTTGAGCCAACTTCGCCGTATCCGCGCTAAATTTGACCCACTCTGGCAGATCGCGCCCAAATTTCGCCAAAATAAACTCTAAAATTTGCGTATCAACGCTAGGCGCGTGATAAGAGGCAAAAAGATTTTTTGAAAAGCTCTCAATAACAAAATCTTTCATCACGTGAAAATAAAACGCGCTAGCTTTTTTGATTTTAAGATTGTTGTTTAATTTATAGCCAACATTTGGCGCATCATGGCGCAAAAAACTACCACAAATCACGCTAAAATCGGCATTTTTTATATCGTTTGTCGTAGCGTTGTATAAATTTAATCCAGAATACACGCTAAAATTTCGCAAGAAATTTTGATACTTTTTCGCTTCAGCATTTATCAAATTTAGCCCAAATTTCTCACGTAAAAGCGATAGAATTTTCGCCTCTTCGTTTGTGATGAATGAGTTAAATTTGATCGTTTTTATCGTGCCATTTTTAAAATTTGCGATGATTTTGTTAAATTTTTCTTCATCACGCGTGGCGGTTTCGTTGTGAAAATCAAAGCCAAAACGCGCTGCGCCGTTTAATTCGCCAAAGTTAAAATCACTACTTACGCGATAAATTCGTGCGCGCAAATCACGCGTGGCGGTGCGCTTTACATCATAATATATGAGTTCACAATCGCTTGAATGCGGATTTGAAGCTGGGATTTGCGTTAGCTCCCACGCGTTTGAGCTGTATTTAAAATGCGTCTGCGTAAGCGCGCCCACAGGACACACAGCAGCGCACTCGCCACATTCACCACACTCATCAAAGCTCTTTTCGCGCCCGATTAGGCTCTTTTGAAATTTACTCCACACGGCAAAAGCGTCTTTACTCATCGTATCTTTGTAGTCTTTATCGATCGCTTGACCTCCGCGCGGGATAGTTTTTAACGCTTTATCGCCGATTTTATCGCTACAGGCGCTAACGCATCGCTCACAGACGATACAAAGGCTAGGATCATAGCTTACTAGCCCCCAAATTTGCGGTATCCGCGCGGTGTCGGCGATGGCGCACTCTTGCTCTTTAACGCCTGTGTGATGGACCAAATTTTGCAGTTCGCACTCGCCTGATTTATCGCATACACCACACTCTAGCGGGTGATTTATGCAATAGCTCATCATTATAGCGCGACGATTTTGCTCAATTGTTTGTGAATTTGTGATGATATTTTGTCCATCTTTTGCCTTTGCGTTACAGCTATAGATGATTTTGCCATCGCTTTCTACCATACACATTCTACAAGCCAAAGTCGGGCTACATCCGCTAAGATAGCAAATCGCAGGGATATAAATGCCGTTTTTGCGCGCAATTTGTAAGATATATTCGCCCTCGTTGCACTCGATTTTACGCCCATTTATTGTAATTTGCGCCATTATTTTGCCTCTATTTTAGCTAGTTCAAATTTTGGTGAGTTTGCTAAATTTGGGCTATCTTGCAACCCCAAAAACGCAATCGTCCCACGAATACTCTCATCAAAGCCAAAATTTCTTTGCAAATTTATTGAATTTGTAGAAATTTGCGCCAGGCTTTTATCGTGAAGTTTTGTGATCGCACAAAAGTATTTTCCGCCGATAAAATCGCTATTTTGCGTATGTTTAAAAACTACCGCGCCATCGTAATTTTGCAGTGGCGAAAATTCATTTAAATCCCCGTTTGTAAAGTTGCAAATTTCGCCTTTTAAATTTATTATTTTGGCGTTGCTAAATTTTGCTAAACGCGCAAGCAAAATTTCAAAATTTGCCCTATTCTCATCAAATTTAATCAAATTTTCATCAACGATTATCGTATCTATTTCGCGGATAAAATCCAAAATTTCATCAATCTCCTCTTCACCTACGTTGCTCTCTCCGCTAAAATATGCGACATCTAGCGACAAAACATCATCGCCCAAATTTAGACCAACGCAAATCATCGCCAAAACGTAGCTTAATGCGCCGATTTCGCAGTGGATTTTCGCGTTTGCGCTAAGAAGCGGCGAAATAGTTAAAATTTTATCATTGCAAAAACTCTCAAAAAGCACTCTGTTTTCAAATTTTAAAAAGCTGGTTAAATCTAGAATTTTCATATTTGTCCTTTTTTGACGACAATCGTCCAATCAACAGCGTTAAATCTAAGCGAATTTAAAAGCGTAGAATTTAGCCCCGCCACTAAATCCGCGCTCTTTTGAACGCCACTAAAATCGCCCATCTCAAATAAAAATATCATCACTTCGCCGTGCGGTGTGTTTTTGATAATCTCGCCCATTCGGTGCAAGAAATTTGCCTTTAAGTGCCTTAAATCGTAGCGTTTCATCGATCCACCTCGCCTAAAATAATATTTGTGCTACCAATTATCGCGGAAACATCGGCGATATATTGTCCTACAAGCAGTTTTTCATAAATCGCACAGTGAAAAAAGCTAGGAGTGCGAATTTTTACACGATACGGACGGCTTTCGCCCGTTGAATAGATATAAAAGCCTAGTTCGCCTTTTGGGCTCTCTGTTGCGTGATAAATTTCGCCGCGCGGCGCTTTTAGGCCTTGAGTAATGAGCACAAAATGTTGCATTAATGAGTAATTTTGCGTTAAAATTTGCTCTTTTGATGGATTTACAAATTCAGGATTTTGCGCCAAAATTTCAGGTTTTGAGGCGTGATAAAGTGGCACACACTGGCGCAAAATTTTAACACTCTCGCGAATTTCGCCCATATAGCACTTATAGCGCGCATAGCAATCCCCGGCCGTAGCAAATGGCACATCAAAATCAAGCTCATCATAGATTAAATACGGCTCTTCTTTGCGAATATCCCATTTATGCCCGCTAGCGCGCAACATCACACCAGAACAGCCACACTCTTTTGCCATTTTTTCACAAATCACGCCGACATTTTGTGTGCGCATAAGCCAAATTCTATTGGTATCTAGAAGATCTTCATAATCTTTTACGCCATTTAAAATTTTCTCACAAAGCGCTAAAAGCTCATCGCACCAACCGCTTGGAAGATCCAAAAATACACCGCCGATTTTTATATTATTGTGCGTAAGACGTGCGCCACAATACTTTTCTATTATGTCTAAAATGTATTCGCGCTCTCTAAAACAATAGATAAAAATCGTCATCGCGCCAATATCTAGCGCATGAGTTGCCAAAAACAGTAGGTGCGAACTAATGCGATTTAGCTCCAAAAGCATCGTGCGAATTATCTGCGCACGGCGCGGGATCTCAATCCCGCAAAGTCGCTCCACCGCGCTACAAAAAGCGTAATTATTTGCGCTACTTGCGGTGTAATCGATACGATCTGTTACAGGCACAAACTCAGGATAGATCATATTTTCAGCCATTTTTTCTATGCCACGATGCATATAGCCAACGCCCGGGTCTGCTTTGATTATCTTTTCGCCATCGGTTTTAAGCACTAAGCGTAGCTGTCCGTGCGCTGATGGGTGCTGGGGGCCGAAATTTAAGATCAAATTTCCGCCCTCTTTTTGAAATTCAATATTTTCAAAAAAGGGTCGCAATCTATTTGGCTCTTGCATAGATTATCTCCTTTTCTTTATTAGTTTAAATTTGTCTCTTGATGCGCGTTTTACCAAAAATGGCTTTTTATCTTGCAAATCTATCAAATTTGGCTTTTGCGGGGCAGGCGCGCCAAATTCGCTCTCGTGATGAAGTCTTGCAAAATTAAACGTATCTTTTTCATCGATAAAGCTAGAATCTCTATTTTCTGCGCCAAATTCATCTCGTCTATCGCGCCCGAAAATTTTATCTATCTCATACCAACGGGCAAATTCATCGCCTTGGAGTGGATAGCTTTTTAAAAGCGGATGCCCATACCAATCATCAGGCATTAAAATTCGCTTTAAATTTGGATGATTTTTAATCCACACGCCAAACATATCGTATAGCTCGCGTTCAGCCCAATTTGCATTAGGATAAATTTCACACACGCTAGGCAAAAAGCTCTTTTGCACCACGTCGCACTTAACACGCGCTCTAAATCCACGCGAAATGTCTAAAATTTGATAAAAAACCTCAACCGCGCCACGCGTAAATAAAAAATCCACACCGCTAATATCGCACAAAATTTCATATCCAAGCGATTTTAGCCTCTTTAAAATTTCGCCAACATCGTCCACTCTTGCGCATACTACAAGCGTATCAAACTCAACATAAATTTGGTTAAGTTCAAATTTGGCTAAATTTTGCGCATCGGTTGCAAATTTAGAATCTTGCACAAAAACTTTTGGCGTCTCATTTTGGATAAAAAATCTATCCGTGCGGTAATTTTTCTTGCTTGCGTCTTTTTTATTAAAATACTCTCTCATCAAACAAGCCTTTTTGGCGCTTGCTTTCGACGCGGGGTCTGTTTGCGGATCTTTTTTTGCAAAATCATGAGTGCATATTGCAAAGTCTCAGGGCGCGGCGCACAGCCTGGTAGGTATATATCCACAGGAACGATTCTATCGCAACCTTGTACGGTCGAATATGTGTTAAACATACCGCCGGTGTTTGCACAGCTTCCCATCGAAATGACCCATTTTGGTTCTGGCATGCTATCGTATAATCTGCGAGTAAATTCGGCGTGTTTTTTGCTAAGAGTTCCGGCGATTATCATCACATCTGAGTGCTTTGCGCTGCCACGAAATATCGTCCCAAAGCGATCAAAGTCATACCTTCCAGCACCCGTCGCCATCATCTCTATCGCGCAACAGGCTAAGCCATAGCTCATCGCCCAAAGAGAGTTACTGCGCCCCCAAGATATTAATTTATCAATTGTAGTAAGCACGATAGGAAGCCCATTTTCGCGCGTGTAGTCTATTTTATGCTGTGCCAATTTAATGCCCCTTTCTTCCAAGCATAGATGAATCCTAAAATCAAAAGTGCCAAAAAAATGCCAAGTTCAATCACGCCAAAAACGCCCAAAAATTTGAAATTTATCGCCCACGGAAACATAAAAATAATCTCCACATCAAAGAGCACAAAAAGTGCCGCAATTAAAAAGAAGTGCGAATTTATGCGGTTTGGTTGTGCTACGCTTTCTGGACCACACTCGTAAATTTCTGATTTTAGTCGTTCGGTGTTGCGATTGGCTAGAAATTTGCCTACTAAATTTGAGAGTTTTAAGATGATAAAAAAGATGCTAGGTGCTAAAACAAGCATCACAAAAGCCCCAAAATAAGGGTGCAATAGAGCAAAATTTGACATTTTTTACCTTTGAAATTTGATGCTCGATTTTACTTTAATTCAAATTTGAAAATGTTGAAATTTAATGTTGCGATTTTTCTCTAAGTTTTTTATAAATTTTCTGTTAAAATAGCGGATTTTTTATCAAAGGAAATTTTATGAAAAAGAGTATTTTTTTGGCTGTTATGCTAGGAATTAGCGGGATTTTAGGCGGTTGCGCGCACGATGCAGACTATAATCCAAACGCCGTAATTGCGTTTGATGAGAGCGGGCTTCGCGCGGATAAGCCTTTGCAAAAATTGGTGATTTATACAGATAGCGCGATTAATTCAAATAAGACTTTTAAACCTTCAACCGCGCTTGGCAAAGATGATAAATTAAGCATAAATTTGGGCGATTTTGCTAGCAATTCGACAAAAGCATATCTTTCAAACTACTTCCGCGCAATATCTCAAACGGCCAAATTTGACGATATTTCAAATGGTCTAGTCGTGATTCCTGATATTAAAGCGTTTGAATATGGCTTTTTTAGTGCAGACGGAATGGACCTGGATATAAACCCGTATGTTGAGTATGATTTTCGCTTAAGTATCTTTAAAAATGGCAAACAAATTTACTCTAAAAAACTAAGCAAAGATGAAAAAGTAAAAGGCGAAAAGGTCTTTTTTGGCGGTGGCGGGGCGGCATATGCGACTATCGCGCCGATATTTCAAAATGCGCTCACTAATGATTTAAAACGCCACGCAAACGAAATAATCTCTGTTATTAACGCAAATTAGGGCTTTTGATGATTGAAATTTTAACTTCTCCACAAGCGTGGATTAGCCTTGCTACATTAACTGGGCTTGAGATAATTTTAGGCATTGATAACATCATTTTTATCGCGATTTTGTGCTCTCGTTTGCCGCGCGAAAAACAGCGTGTGGCACGTCTTGGTGGGCTTGCGCTTGCGATGGTGACGCGAATTTTATTGCTTTTTAGCATTTTTTGGGTTATGAAGCTTACAAAACCTTTATTTAGTGTCTTTGGCGTCGAAATTTCTGGCAAAGATATCATTTTGATTTTGGGCGGACTTTTTTTAATAGCAAAATCTACGATAGAAATTCACTCAGACGTTAGCGGTTCGCAAGAAAATTCGCATAAAAACGAAGATCAAACGCTAAATTTAGCCAAAGTAAATTTGCTAGGCACGATGATCCAAATCTCTATTTTAGACATAATTTTCTCTCTTGATAGCGTTATTACAGCGGTTGGTATGGCGCAACACATTGAGATTATGATCGCAGCTGTCGTAATTGCGGTGGGCGTGATGATGATGGCGAGCGGCGCGATCAGCGCGTTTGTTGAACGCAATCAAACGATAAAAATTTTGGCTTTGGCATTTTTGATCTTAATCGGAGTAAATTTAATCGCAGAAGCGATCGATATTGCGATACCAAAGGGATATATATACTTCGCGATGGCGTTTTCTTTGGCGGTGGAGCTGATAAATATTCTCGCTAGAAAAAAAGCGAAGTAAATTTTTTGCTTTTGCTACATAAATTTACGTGGCAAAAGCGTTTTTTAATTTAGCTAGTAGTAAATTTCATATTAGTTTTGCAAAAATTTCAAAAATCAATTTAAAAGGCTAAAATCATGGATACAAACTTCCCACTAAATCAAATTTTATACGGTCCTCCAGGGACTGGAAAGACATATAGTG
>CAUUFG010000029.1:0-16156 GCA_963544335.1 uncultured Campylobacter sp. | reverse complement strand
AGCACATTCGTAATGTGCAGGTGTCGTGTTCGAGTCACGAAGTTGGCTCCACTTTTTCACTCATTTTTAAAAAAACGGACTTTTTCATACTTTATTCACATTTTGTGGATAAAAGCGAAATCCGTTATTTTACTCATTTAGAATACTTTTTACCTTTTTAACACGTTTATCAAGCGGTGGATGAGAGGCAAATAGCCCGCTAAAAGCCGGCAAAAAGAACATATGTGCGCACTGCCTTGCTTTGATATTATCTATTTTTGAAAAGTTTTTTGAGCTATTCAACCAAGAAGTGTCGCTATTTTTGGCATTATACGTTTGCGCGGCGGATTTTTTATTGAAAAAATAATCTTTTAAATTTGGCTTTTTTGCGCCGCTTTTCCACTCTTTTTTCATAGCATCTGTATCTTTAAAATATATTCCATCATCATACGTTTTGCCAAATTTTTGTATCATCAAAAGCTTTGATAAAGCCTGCGCCATTGCGTTTGGATTGCGCGTATATTTCACGCTAGAAATATCTGCTAGATACTCTTTTTCGCGTGAAATTGCGCTAGAAATTAGCTGTGCAAAAAACGCACCAATAATCCCCATCACATAAAAAATCAAAGCAATGAGCACAATTTGCCCTTTATTTTTGTTATTTCCGCTATTGCGCACTGAACGCAAAATTCTAGCCCCAATTAGCGATATAAAATCCAAAGCAAATACCACGCTAATGAGCTTTATATTTAGCCTTACATCGCCATGATATGCATGCGAAAACTCATGTCCGATTACTGCTTGAAGTTCGTCTCTATTGAAAGTTTTTAGCGCGCCAAGTGTCACAAAAATCGCCACCCGCTCATCTAAATCGCCAAAATTTTCCCCACTACACATCGCATTTACGCCACTTTCTTTATGCATTATAAAGATTCGTGGCATTTTTACACGCGAGGCAATCGCCATCTCTTCGATGATATTTAGCAGTATTTTTTCGCTGTTTTTTTGCGCTGTTTGGATAGAAATTTCATCGGCTTCCAAAATTTTTGCAAGCGAATCTATTGAAAATTTATCGATTTTTGTCTTATAAAAATATGCGCCAATCGCGACAAATGCCATCAAAAATGCAACAATCAAAGCAAACAAATTTTCATCTGCAAATGCATTCTTATGCTCCATATATTCGATATCGAGTTGATATTTATCATTACTTAAAGCCAAAATTGAATCACTAAGCGCGTAAGCCGTCCAAAATATGAGCAAAATAACACAACAAAATATGAAATTTAGCCATCTGACATTTGATTTTGCTAGCTCTTGATGAGAATTTATAGAGCTTTTTATAAACGGCTTTTTGCCTAAGCGATATTTTGTCAAAAGCGCAAGCGAAACAGAACTAATCACAACACAAACCCAAATATTACTAATCGTAAAAGAACCAAAACTCAGACTTGGCGTGTGCATTGGGATATAAAACAAAATATTTACTATCCATGTGAAAATTTCCATTTGCTTACCTCATAAAATTTACAAATTTATAGATTTTATGGCCGAAAATTATCCAAATTTCAACCATAAAAAATCAAATTTTTAAAACAAATTCGCCTAAAATTTTATCTTTGGTGCGGCGGATATATCTTCGTTTTTAAACTCTAAAAGCCCTAAATCTTCGTGAAATTTAGGGAAAAATCCAACCAAAATATTATTCGGAAATGATTGTTTGTAGGTGTTGTAGGCTGTGACTGAATCATTGTAAGCTTGACGCGCGAAGCCGACTTTATTTTCAGTAGATGTGAGCTCTTCGCTTAGCTGCATCATGTTTTGATTTGCCTTTAAATCAGGATAGGCCTCCACCTGGATATTTAGCCCTTTTAAAGCACTTTGGACGTCGGTTTCAGCCGAACTAAGATCATTTAAATTTCTATTTTTCAAACCATCTTTTTCGATTTTTTCTAGCGCATCCACAGCTAAATTTCTAGCATTTACCACCTTTACTAAGACGCTTTCTTCATAAGACATATATTTTTTTGCGATTTCGACCAAATTTGGTATCAAATCATAGCGACGCTTAAGCTGAACGTCGATTTGTGCGAACGAATTTTTAGCTTCATTTAAAAGCGCGACTAATCTATTATAAATCCCAGCCAAAAATATAACAGCGACAATAGCCACCGCTAAAACTATCAAAAATATTTTCATTTTTTCCTCCTTAATTGTGCGTATGCTCTGTGTTTTTAAAAGTAAAATTCTCGTGATTATGATCGCTACAATTTTGCTCTGTTTTTTGTGGAAGCGCAACTTGAGCAATTTGCGCAAATTGCACATTTTTCATGCCGGCGATTTGATTTTTAAATTCCATTATATCAGCGCCGTGACCTTGTAAAAATAGCGTTTCTAAGCAGTGATTATGATCGATATGCACGTGCGTGGTGCAGATAACTTTAATTTTTGCATGATGTTCTAGCTCTGTTTTGTTATACAATAAATCCGTTTGATGATGATCATAAAGTATCGTCAAAACCCCCGTTAATTCACCCTCAAATTTTTCCCATTTGTCCTTGATAATTTTTGAACGGATTAAATCGCGAATAAATTCCGAACGAGAAGCATACTCTTGTGTAGAGACTTTTGAGTCTAGAATTTCTAGCAAATTTTGTGGCAAAGAGATAGAAAAACGAATTATATTTTCTTTCATAAATTTTCCTTTGTCTGAATAAATTTTGCGCGGATTGTATGAAAATTTTTATTATAAAATAATTATATTTTATTATTCAAAGCAAATTCTAGCTGTCCGATCGCTATATTTTCATCATTTATTGCATTTTTTGTGTTGAAATGGACTATTTTATTGTGCTTTTTTAGCTCTTTTAATGTCGCATTCATCAAAGCTTGATTTCCAAAAACACCGCCACTGAGCACAACTTCTAAATCAAATTTCAGCGCAATTTCCGCGATAATTTTTGCGATCGCATTTATAAATTTAGAACACGCTAGGCGTGGCTCATCACTAAGAGCACCAACAAAAGCGCTTTTGTATATTATTGCGCCATTGATTAGATCAAATTTATAGGCATCGGCACAGTTTTCATCGTAAAATTTCTCTATCAAATTTCCGCTCATCGCGTCATAAGTTGCGATATTTTTGCCAAAAACAACCGCGCAAAAAGCGTCAAATATGCGCCCAAGCGAGCTAGTTTTTACAGCGCATTTTTCAAAAATTTGAGATAAATTTTGCTCTTGAAGTTCATTTAAATTTAGTTTTCTTGTCGGCAAATTATATTTTTTCAAGACAGAAAAGGCGAGTTTATAGATATTTTTTACCGCATTTTCGCCACTAATTAAAGGAAATTCATCAAAATGAAAAATGCGTTCAAAACCAAATTTATCAAAAATCATAACCTCTCCACCCCAAATTTCTCCCAAATTTGGCCTATTCATATCTGTTTTTATCGCGCCAATACCTGTGCCATCAAAAGCAAAACCGAGAAATAATTGACTGTTTTTTGTAGAAATTTCACTCAAAACAGACAACAAATGCGCATAGTGATGCTGAATTTTTCGCACACAAAATCCAAGACGCTCAAAATATTTAGTATGCAAAAAATGCGGATGCAAATCACCGATAATCTCATCAAATTTTAGATCATAATTTTTTGTAAAAATCTCCAAAATATGCAAAAACCGCTTAAAAACAGCTGGATTTTTAAGATCACCAATATACATAGAGACAAAAATTTCGCCATTTTTATAAATCGCAAATGTGTTTTTTTGCTCTGCACCAAGGGCTAAAATAGTGCGATTTTGCGCGAATTTTGTAAAGAAAATATTCGGGCGCAAACCGCGACTCATTCGTAAAAATATCTGTTTTGACAAATTTAGATCGCCTAAAATTTGTGGAACATAGCACAAACTATCATCGCTTGGCGTGATAATTTCGCGCTCATTATCAAGATAAAAATCTATCACAAAGCCCATTTTTTCGAGCAATTCGCGCTCATTAAAAATAATCGCTTCGCCACTAATATTTGCGCTTGTGGCAACAAGTGGATGAAAAAAATACTCAAAAAGCAGAAGATGAACTCCCGTTGGCGAGATGAAAACTCCAATTTTATCGGTGTTTGGGGCGATGACGCTTGGTAAATTTGCGCGCGTTTTTAAAAGCACAATTGGTTTAATATTGCTAAGCAAAATTTCGCGCTCATTGCTAGAAATTTCGACGATCTCGCGCGCCATTTTTTCATTAGCGCACATAATTGCAAGCGGTTTTTCTGGACGAAATTTGCGCTCTCTTAGCCGCAAAATCGCACTCTCATTTTTTGCATCGCACATCAAATGAAACCCGCCAAGCCCCTTGACAGCGATGATTGCTCCATCTTTTAGCTTGCAAGCTGCAAATTTTATAGCCTCTTTATCGGTAGCTAAAATATTGCCATTTTTATCTTTTAAAAAAAGCTTTGGACCGCAAATTTCACACGCGATCGGCTCAGCATGAAAACGCCTATTTTGCGGGTTTTTATACTCTTTTTCGCACTCGTTACACAATTTAAAAGCACCCATAGATGTATTTTTGCGATCATACGGCAAAGCGTGGATAATAGATAGGCGCGGACCGCAATTTACGCAGTTTATAAACGCATAGTGGTAGCGTCTGTTTTGTGGATCATAAAACTCGCTTAAACAATCATCGCAAATGGCAAAATCGGGCAAAATCGGGTTAAAAACGTGCGTATTGTGCGAAGGTGAAATGATAAAACGCGAAGTAGAATTAAAAGTATTTGATCGCATGGAAATTTCGTCACCAGCTTCACTGCAAATTTCAAAGATATCTTCTAAATGTAGTCGCGAAATTGTGCGCGAAAAATCGCTTATATCAATTTCATGACGTTTTAAAATATCTATCCGAGCAAGTGGCGGGAAATTTTTAAGCAAATTATTCTCAAAATTAGCAATTGCTTTTTCATTTGCGATAGCTAGTATTTTTACACCTTCACCATCGTTATAAATTTCGCCACAAATGGCTAATTTGTGGGCTAAATTATAGACAAAGGGACGAAAACCGACGCCTTGAACAATACCAAAAATCTCAAATTTTACAGCTTTTATGTGTTGCATTATACGTTTAAATCAACATACACAAAGCCCGATTTGATCGCTAAATTTGATTTTAGAAATCAACTTTACGCACGTATTTGTAAAAATACTCTCACTAAATAATGAGCCTGTCGCGATTATGTTTTCATAGCCTAAATCTTGCTCTATGTTATCAAAATGATCGCTTAAAAAATAGGCTAAACTCTCGACAATTCCATAACTCAAAAGCTTTTCATCGCTACCTGCTAGGCGATACGCCATCGCACTTTTTATCAAAGCGATTAGATTAAAATCTACGCCTTGTTTCACGCAAAAATCGACTTTCGCACCCTTTTTTCCAAGAAATAATTTTGCATTTTCAACTAAATTTTGCGCGCTAGAATTAAAAATTATACGCGAGATAATTTCAAATATGCCGTAAAAATTTGGCTTTTCGCAAATTTGCACAGGAATTTTACCATTTGGAAATTTAAAACTCTTCTCAAAATTATAAAGCAATTTCGCGCCAGTTTCATAGGATTTTATCTCATCGTAAATTTCATCAAAAGTCGCAGGAATAATAATTTTCAACAAAGAAAAACGCTTTGTATCTTTATAAAGCGTGATAAAATCAGGTTCGTTAATATCCAAATTTATATGAATATTAACATCATTTTCTACGCCAAATTCAGTGCAAATTTCGCTAAATGCGTGATTTTTTTCTAAAATTTGTTTTTTTTTAGATGCAAGATTAGATGGCGAAACTACAAGAAATTTATTTTCCAAAACGGCTATTTTAAAACGTTTTTGCGAAGTTTTCGCACTTAGAAAAAATACACCATTTAGATAAAGACGCTCAAAAACCTTAAATAAAAATAGATCTTTTGTGATTTTTACATCAAAAAATGCCGGAGCTTCGGCGTGATTTTTGCGAAAAATTGCATTTAGTTTTAGATTTAAAATCGGCTTTTCAAAGCTCGCAAGCGCAATCAAGCTCTTTTCATCTGGTGCAAACATCTTAGAAATAGCAAGCAAATTCGATGGCAAAATAAAATCACTTTTAAAATCCACGTATGGCAAAATTTCTACCTCGCCAATATCATCACAAATTTCTAACGTTTGATTATGTAGTAGTTGCAAAAACACAAACTCACTCATCTCTTCCCAATTTTCATCTGAAATTTGAATAAATTTGCCACCTTTTTTTACGCTAATTCCACTCAAAACACCAAATTCATTGCGCGTAATCTCTTTTGCTTTTAACATTTTTGGCGTCAAATTTGGCAAATTTGGATTTAAAATTTGCACATTTGTTTGCGAAAAATCAGAGCAAACTTTTACCTCGCTGTCGGCTAAAAAGATAGAATTTGGAATTAAATTCATACTTTCATCGCCAAATTTTAAAATTTTATCTTCGTTTTCTTCGTCAATAAACAAAGAAATTTCGTTTGCATTTTGATTAATTGAGTATTTTAAACCGCTATTTTTAGCGTAAAAATCCAAAAAATATAACAAAACGCCGTTGTCGCTAAGATAATTAAATTTAAACTCCACTATCAATTTTGTTCCTTAAACGCGTTAGAAATTATTTCGCTCAAATTTACATTTTTGCGCTGTGAAATTTCAAATCCACAGCCACGCAAATAGGTTAAAATCGCATTTTCCATCAATCCAATGGAATTTAAAATTTCACAACTTAAAGCGCATGACATCGGCTCAATTCTTTTAGGAATGACACCTAAGATGTGAGTTTTTGGCATATCACCGTAAAGTTCCATAAACTGCAAAGTCTGCAACATCTCAATCTCATGTGCAGATCCCGACCACGAAATTTGACGTGGCATAGCGCTATAAGGAAAAAAATAGACATCGCCAATAGCACCACCATCAGCACTAATGCAATCAATCACGATCAATTCATCACATTCGCTAATAGTTGGTATCAGCAAATTTGCAAGTGTCCCGCCGTCTATAAATTTGATAGAGTGCGCACCAAAAAACTCATATTTTTCGCGCAAATAGTTGCAAAAATGCACCCCTGCACCCTCATCATAATATAAAATATTGCCGATACCAAGGACTATAAAATTCATTTAAATTTATAACCATTCACGATAGAATCAACCGAGCCATTGCGCCCTTTTATTGAGTTAAAAATCACCATATAAACATGAATTGGCACAAAAATCAAAATATAATTCATACATAAATGATGTATAGTTCGTAATTCGCTAAGCCCACCAAAAATCGGCTCTAATCGCTCAAACATCATAAAAAAAGCACCAAGCCCCTCATGATAAACACGCGCATAAAGCATCACGCCTGTTAAACAAATAAAAAATAAACATATATAAAATGAAATATATGCTACTAATTGTAAAGGATTATAGACGCCTTTAATATGCGGATGATCGCCTAAAAATAGGTAAAATTTTATCTGCGCGATCCAAATTTTAATATTAAAAATATCCTTAAAACTTAAAAGCTCTTTTTTGCTATGTACATCGAAAAAGAATAGATATGATTTATAAATTGTCACACCAATCAGCACAAAACCAGCCACAATATGCACAAATCGCCACTTTGCTTGTAAAAACAGCGTCGGTCTATCAGAGACGCTAGGTGATAAAAACACATACGCCAAATAGTATCCACTCACAATCAAAATCGTAATCATGAGCGCTCTCATCCAGTGCGTAAATCTAAGTCCAGCAGAAAATTCATACTCCTGTTTCATTGTTCTATCCATTTCTAGCAGACGATATTTGGATTGATTTTGTATTCGCTAATATCGTTGCCTTTTGTATCCATAACATGCACCGCACAAGCGATACATGGATCGTATGAGTGAATTTTGCGAATAATTTCCAGCGGTTGTTTTAAATCGGCGATTTTCATACCAACTAAACACGCCTCATACGTAGCCATCTGCCCTTTTGAATCTTTTGGTGAAGCATTCCAAGTGCTAGGCACAACAGCTTGCCAATTCTCTATAACGCCATTTTTAATACGACACCAGTGGCTTAACACACCGCGCGGAACATGCCCCATATAGCGACCACGATACTCTTTGTCTTTATCAATAACATATTTTGCGCAAGTTTGCGTATCGCCTGATTTTATGTTTGCGATGAGATTATTAAATGCCAAAAGTCCATTATCAGCGATGACTTTTGCCTCTATCATTCTAGTGGCTGTTCTACCAAGAGTAGATAACACAGCCTCTAATGGCAAACCAGTGTCTTTTAAAAATTTCTCAACAACAGGCACGACAAATTTATTGCCTTTGGCAAAATTTACAACTATATTTGCAAGAGGCCCAACCTGCATAGGCATACCATCATAACGCGGAGCTTTAATCCATGAATATTTGCCTTTTGTATCAAATACTTTTGTCGTCACAACTTCACCTTTACCATCAATATTCTCGCCATCTACAAAACCGGTATAATTTGGCTCTTGCTCACCATCATAAGGGTGAAGTGGCGCATCATTTTTATACCATGAGTGAGTTGCCTCTTCCGTGATTTTACTCTCATCAAGATCGTGAATTTTACTTAAATCGCCATTTAAAATTATGCCGCTATCAAATAAAAATTCATTTGCGCTGTATTGAAATTCTTTATATGTAAATAAATTTGCTACGCCAACATCGCTCAATACGCTTGGCTCTTTTGCATACGCGCCACCAGCCATCAATAAATCAGGATAATACGCACGATTTACAAATTCAGCAACCTCTTGAAATTTAACCATATATTCGCCAAGTCTTGCTGGGCTTAAAATATCCATCACACATGTCACGCCACCCACGGTTAAGCTTTGTGGGTGTGGATTTTTTCCACCAAAAATCGCCATCGCCTGCGCTGCTACACGCTGAATTCGCAAGCACTCTAAATAGTGACTAAGTGCGATCAAATTTTGTTCAGGCGTTAGATGATAGGTAGGATGTCCATAATATGCGTTTGCAAAAGGTCCTAAATTTCCTTTTTCAACAAATTTCTTTACGCGATCTTGAACTAATTTTAGTTGATCTTCGCCACAAGCAAACGGATAATCACAAAATTTAAATGCCTCTTGACTTGCAGCTTTTGGATCGGCACTCAATGCGCTAACAATATCCACCCAATCAAGCGCGTGTAAATGATAAAAATGGACAATATGATCATGCAAAAACAGCGCATTGCTCATCAAAGTTCTAGTTAAAAGTGCATTTAATGGGGGTGTGATACCAAGCGCATTCTCAACAGCAACAATACCGGCCCTATAGTGAGAAAAAGTGCAAACTCCGCAAATTCTTTGCGTCATAAAACCAGCATCACGCGGGTCGCGACCACGCAAAATAGTCTCAATACCACGCCAAAGCGTAGAACCACTGTAGGCTTCTCGCACAACATTATTATCATCTACGACGACTTCAATTCTTAGGTGTCCTTCTATTCTCGTGATTGGATCTACTACGACTCTTTTTGACATTATTTATCTCCTTTAAATGCATTAATTGCCGCATGAGCCGCAATAGCCACGCCCGTTAAAGCCAAAATTCCAACGCCAATCTTATCCGCTGTCGCATCTGCACCAAGCCCATTAAATACGCTTTTATATAATCTATTGGATAGTGGTTCTTCAAACGGCCCCATATTATCCCAAAAATCAGGCTCAGAACAACCAATACAACCATGCCCTGCCTGAATCGGCCAAGATGTGTGAGAATTAAAACGCTCTTGTGAACAATTATTGAATGTATATGGGCCTTTGCAACCTACCTTATATAAACAATAGCCCTCTTTTGCGCCCTCATCACCAAATGTTTGCACAAATTCACCAGCATCAAAATGTCCGCGTCTTTCGCATAAATCATGAATTCTACGTCCATAAGCCCATTTTGGACGATTATAAGCATCAAGACTAGGTAAAGTGCCAAAGAGTATGAAATTTAATACATTTCCAACTATATTTTTCTCACTTGGCGGACAACCAGGCACATTAATCACAGGTTTATTTGTGATTTTACTAAGCGGAACAGCTTTTGTCGGATTTGGATTAGCAGCTTGTATTCCACCAAAACTAGAACAGGTCCCTATCGCAAAAATAGCCGCCGCATTTTCGCTAGCAACTCGCGCATTATGAGCACCCGTATTTGCATGTGCCCCAATCGTTAAAAAGTATTCAATCGAAGGAATACCGCCCTCTACCATCAAAATATATTGCCCTTTATATTTCTCAATCGCACTTTCTAAATTTTCTTCAGCTTGCCAGCCACTAGCAGCCATTAACGTCTCGTGATACTCAAGACTAATATAATCAAAAATCAGGCTATCTACCGTCGGCGTATCCGTGCGAAGCAAGCTTTCGCTACATCCGGTGCATTCTGCCATATGTAGCCAAATAACAGGCAATCTATCAGCAAGTTCAGCAGCTCTAGCAACACTTGGTGCAAACGCACTAGAAAGACCTAGCATCGCGCTCATCATTCCAGCCCACTTTAGAAAATCTCGCCTCGTAAAGCCACTACTAGCCAAAGAATCAGCGATTGAGCCATCGCGCATTTTTGGTAGTTTTTCGATTTTGTCCAACCTCGTAGCGATTTCATCTAAAAGTTGTCTATCTTTTCCCATAAACACTCCTTTTTTTTGAAAAAAATTGTAAAACTCCGTATTCTATCGCATTTAATTAATATGCTTACTTAACCAATCAAACTAATTTTTATAATTAAGATAAAATTAAATTTTAATCAAATTTGAAACAAATTTGGATTAAATTTACTATATTTTGTATTAAATAATATTATTTTTTATTAAATTATCTTAAAAATATTATTCTTAAAAATAACAGTTTAATACAAAAAATACTTTAAAACTTAAACGAAATCAAACGTTTTCACAAGTCCAAAACAAGCAGATTTTATCTGTAAAAAAGTCGTCTCAAAATCGCGTGTATAGTAAGGATCAGTTATCTCACCACTAAATTTATCACTAAAATCAAGCAGTAATTTAACTTTTTCATCACTAAAACCGCCAAAATGTCTAGCTAAATTTCTCAAATTTAATCTATCCATACACAAAATCAAATCCGCTTTTTCAAACTCATCGCGCGAAATTTGACGCGCCGAATGCAGGCCGAATTTAATATTTTCGCGCACTAAAATTTGCTTTATTGTAGGATAGATATCCTCACCTATAGCCTCACGACTAGTCGCCCGCGAAAACACACAAATTTCACCAAATTTTTTATCTAAATTTGCGCTTTGCAACATATCTTTAAACACAAATTCAGCCATCACAGAACGGCAAATATTTCCATGACACACAAAAATAATATTCATCAACTTCTCCTTATCAATAACACACACCCCAAAATCGCCATCACACCGATATAATCCGCCCAAGTTAGCTTCGTCCCAAGCCACAAAACAGAAAAAAACAGCGCAGAGACCATCTCAATACAAGAAAGCATTGACGCGCGCGACGCACCAACTATTTTGACGCCATTTAAATAAAAAACAAATGCAAAAATCGTACCGATAAATACGACGCCCAAAAGTGCCAAAACACCACAAAAATCGCTCAAGCCATCAAATTTCCAAATTTCTACAAACACGCCTAAAACCACTCCGCCAATTATCATAGCATATCCTAAAACTAGCACGAGCGGCAATTTTGGATCGATTATAAAATTACAAAGCGTGTAAATTACAAAGCCGACCGCCGATAAAAGCGCGAAAAATAGAGCCAAATTTGATATCACAAGAGAGGAAAAAGAGCCGTGTGTCGCAATCAAAAATACGCCAATTACCGCCAAAAATAGCGATAAAATTTCGCTATTTTTTGGCATGCGTTTTTGTCCCACGCAACTCCCAATAAGCAAAAACGCAGGCGCGATATATGAGATAGTAGTAGCCACAGCAGCATTACTTAACTCAATCGCGCGAAAATACGTAAGTTGCGTAACCATCACCCCGCAAACTCCAAAAAATGAGATCGCCAATAAATTTTTGCGCGAACGCAAAGGTGCAAAAAAATCCGCCCGCCCGCGATAGTAAAACAGAGAAAACAACAATAAAACCGCGCCCGAAATAAGCAATCTTAGTGTTACTAGCTCGTTTGCGTTTAACTCATTTCGCGCGAACAAAAACTGCCCGCAAACGCCGGAAAATCCCCAGCAAATTCCACCTAAAAGCGTGATTAAAACTCCGTAAGTTTGTCTATTCAAATTATTTTCCTTGAAATTTTAGGCGATTATACTAATATTTTTTATCAAATTTTGATACTATTCTCAATTTTTAGTACAAAGGAGAATTTAATGATTGCAACAAAAGAGAATCTTTGGGATGAAAAGTGCGAATATTATCCAAAATTTCGCCAAAATATGAAATTTGAAAATGAAATTTTAGATCGCGCTGAGAAATTTGGATTAAATTTTAACGGCGCAAATGTGCTTGATATTGGCGCTGGGACAGGTATCTACAGCCTAAATTTAGCTATTCGTGGAGCAAAAGTTACCGCGCTAGATATTTCGCAAAACATGTTAAACCAGCTAGAAAATTCAGCCAAATTTCATCAAATTTCGGGCGTAAAAACGATAAAAGCGGATTTTGCCGATTTCAACACACACAAAGATGACAATGAATTTGATATTTTGACATCGTTTTTTAGCCCCGCAATTTCGCGAGAAAATGTATATGAAAAATTGATTCAAACACCTAAAATTGGGATTTGTCTGCTATCTTGGGCTGGAAAACGTGAGAGTGAAATTTTAAACGCTAGCTTCGGTGTTGTTGGTGAAAAATTTGTCGCGCATAATGGGCTAGAAAAATTTAAAGAGTTTTTAAATGGCAAAAAAATTGAATTTAAAAGCGAAATTTTTAATAAAGTTAGCGAAAGAAAACGCCCTTTTGAAGAGACTTTGCGCGATCAAATTTGGCATTTAAAAATGCACGGATTTATAAAAAATAGTGGCGATTTAACAGATTTAACAAACAAAATTTCTACCGCTTTACGCCCATTTTGTGACGAAAACGGCGACATTACAGAGATAACAAAAACGCGCACAGAGTTGCTGATTTGCAAAAAAAGTAGCGTTTGATTGCGCTATTAATTTTGGCTAATTTTAAAGTGCAAATTTTTTTGATTTGTTGCTGTTTTGGCGTGAGTTAATTTAAGTATAAATTTGCTTTTAAAGCAAATTTTAAAAATTTAATCTGTTTTGGTGCGATTTTAAGTCTGTTTTCATCTAGCATCAAATCGCACCAAATAGATTTATCAGGACAGTTATTTTCTTACTTTTTCTTTTATAAACTCTTGCGGTATCTCAAATTTTGCCCCATCACGGCTTTTAATATACCAAAATTCGCCTATCGTTGAAAGCGCTTTAATATTATAGAGTTTAATAGCCGTATCTGTCTTTTTTGCATATGTAAAGCAGTCGCGTTTTAAAGTCGCGTTGTTATCATTATTTTCAATGCAATTTTTGGTGACATTTTTTGAAATTTCTCTATTTTTATATTTAAAAGTCAAATTTTCATCAATATACGAAATAATTTCAATCTCATCTTTGATACAACCAAGATTATCTTCATTGTTTTTACACAATAAATTTTCTGGAATATGAGATGATTTTTCAAGCGTTATGTATTCGTAATCAATATTTCCAAAATTTAGCCTTTTCATTATGTTTTTATCTACAAAAGGGAGAGAAAAGATTAGATTATAACCTATAAATAAATACAAAACATATTTAAAAAAAGTATCTTTTTGCAAAAAAAACCATACATAACAAACAATATGCACCAATATAAAATCAAAATAGGAGCAATCATTAAATCATCTGGCAACATAGCATACATTATAATAGTAGCTAGACAAAAAACTAAACTTCCAATAAATACAAAAAAGAATAAAAAGAATAATTCGAATGCAAATTTTTTATTTTCAAAGAGACATGTCATAAATTTTACATCTTTTGGTTTGGTAATTTTAAAATATATCAAAATGCTTATTAACAAAATTAGACAAGTAACTAAAATAATCATTATTGCACTTTGGAAGAAAAAACTGCCACAAAAATTACCACACCAACAATAACCGTAGAAACGATAAAATATTTTCTGACATGCTCTTTATAGCCACTTTCATAACAAAAAATTCCAATATACCAAAATAAATAAGTGGCATTAGTAACAAAAATAAGCACAGATAAGCAAATCCGGCCACGCCGATCTTTATCATTAAATAAAATACATCGAGACCTTGCGTAGTCGGAACATATTGCAACTTTACAAAAAAATATGTCACAAATGGTATCAATCCAGCAATAAAAGAGGCCCAAATCACAAAAGACTTGCTTTTAAATTTTATAAACTCTTTCTTTAAAGCGTCTAAAAAAATTTTGCTCTTAAATTTGTTTTTTAATTTTTCTAAACACTCTCGAACTATTAAATGCTCTTTATTTTGATACAAGCCATCAGTTTCTAAAATACTTATTTGTCTATAAATTTGCTCGTTTAAAATTTGTAATTTGTGCAATATTTCATCATAATTGTCGTATCTTATGGCATTTAAATTTTCTATTTTTTTGAGAAGCAAACGACACAAAACTTTGCCATTATCATAATCACGGTTATCAAAATGGTGTATTATCTCTTTGCATTCTGTTATATCTTTATCTCTATTTCGCAAGAGATCTTCAAATTCCATATTAATTCCTTATGGTGTTTATTTAATCAGCTATTTTTATGGTATAAAAATAGCTTTTATTGATAAATATTTTAAAGTCAAAAATCATCCTTTAATATATACACTATCTATCTAAAATTGTTATTATATGTAAAATATGTTGTTATATAGGCGTGTAATCGTCTAAAATATATTCACCACAAGCCAAAATATAAACAAAAACTGCCCGTACTGCCATCATTAAAACAAAAAATAGTCTATAAAATTTGCATTTTTCGTCAAATAATTTTTTCATTTGTCCAATTACAATGCACTTAATGAATATATTTACGGATTTTTATATGTAATTTAATTTTGAAAATTTCTCACCTATTTTAAATATTCAACTTTAATTTTATTTGTGATCTTGCCACTATTATTCTATTTATCTTATTTTCAAAACTACTGAAATTTTATATTCTAGTGCTAACACAGAAAATTTGCGTCGCAAATTATTTTTTTAATTATTATAAAATGTGCTTTTATTGATTTATATATTGATTTATAATCGAATTATGAAAACTAAATTTTACAAACAAATGGAAAAAATTCAATAGTAAAACTTACTAAAATCTGATTAAAAATTTTAATATTTATTACAAATTTACAGTGTATTTATTTAATCACTTAACAAATTTTACTCTATAAACCGCACAATTTTTTTGAATACATTTAAGGCTTTATTATTGGTATTTTTTAAGTTTAAAAGAAAGATAATTTACTTTTTACACAAAAACATTAAAAAATATTATTTTAACAAAGAGCAAACACAAGCAGTCCAAATATCAAAAAATAATACATGAACCGCCAAAACTATTTTATTTATTCGTTTGATTTTGTTTCTTCTGTTTTGTTAGATTTTTTATTTTTTTGAACATTTGATTTTTTAGATTTTAAATCTGTTACATCTGTTGCACCATCGACACTCAAATCTTCTTTTAAAGAATCAAATTTTTTATCACCGATTCCTTTAATATTTTTAATCTCATCAATTGTTTTAAAAGGAGTTTTTTCCCTATATTCAATAATTGCATCTGCTTTTGCTTCACCTATACCTTTTAATTGCATAAGCTCATCTTTTGTAGCCGTATTTATATTCACAGTTGCAAAAAGATTTGCAATCGCAAAAGCACTGACAAGTAAGAATTTTGATAATTTCATAATTAATCCCTTTTTTAAAATTTTCATCGGATTGTAACATAAAATCTTAAATATTTATATGATATTTTCAATAAACTTCATTAAAAAATATAAAACTTATTAAAAATAGATCTCATACAACACCTCTAAAATATTTTATATAGGACCATTTACAAAATATTTAAATAAATCTAAAAAATAAAAAAACAAATCATGAAGTAATATAAGAGTCTAAACAAAGCAAAACGTCAATT
>CAUUFG010000028.1:0-16231 GCA_963544335.1 uncultured Campylobacter sp. | reverse complement strand
TTTAGCACTCTTTTCTATTTTTTAAATCTTGACAAAAATATTTCAAAATTGCTTTAAAATTTGCTTGAGAAATTTTTGAAATATATTTGTTATTGCAATAATCAAAAGCTATTATTTTAACTTGCTTGAGCCAAAATAATTGCTTTTTGCGTGTTTGGAGTAATTAAATTTCAAGATAAAACAAAGAAATTCTCTTTTCTTTAAAAGCTTAAAATTTAGCTCCGCTTTTATACCTCATCGCTAATTTGCCCGTTTTCTCGCGCTATTTAGACGCAAAAGCTTTATTTTCAAAAGACAAACCGACACAATCAACACAGTAATTAACCAAAAGAGAAACTCAGCATTTTTGCGAAATTTCCAACTATCGATTCATAAAAATTTTTTGGCGTAAATTACAGCCTGGCTTACGTTATCAAAAACAGCATCAAAATGTGCCGACAGCTGGGCTTCGTCGCCATATCCATAGCGCACACCAAGACTTTTGATATTCGCATTTTTTGCGGCAAGTGCATCTAATTTTGTATCGCCTATCATAAATATTCGCTCATTTACCCTATTTAAATTTGGCGTCGACGATTGTTTTTCAGGCAAATTTAAATTATTATCAAATGACGATTTTGATACAACAATTCTGCGATTACCAACGCTTTTAAAATCCATACCAAGTCTTTTTAACGCCAAATTTATCGGCTCTGCGGCAGGTTTTGGCTCTTTTACATCATCGCGCCCGATAATTACACCAAAGAAATTGACTATTCCCAAATGCTCTAATAAAATTTGCGAATATTTAGAAGTTTTTGTTGTGACAACGCCTAAATTTGCAAATTCGCTAGCCATTTTCAAAGCCTCTTTTGCATCAAATTTTAAACTCGTTTGATCTAAGTAAATTTCTCTATATTTTGCCTTGTAAGCATCAATAAAATTTGGCACTTCATTGATACCAATGCCCATTTTTTCAAACATATAATCAAGTGGATAACCGATCAAATCTTTGACCGCTTTATCGCCAGGATAATCTACGCCAAATTTTAAAAAAGCCTCGCGAAACCCAGCCAAAATTGAGGCCGTAGAATCAATTAGCGTCCCGTCTAAATCAAATAATAAAGTAAGATTTTTCAAATTTCAAAAAGTGAGTTCGGTCTCCCGAACTCTTAAAAATTATTTTCTAAATTTTGCATCAACGCGTCTATTTTGCGCGCGTCCTGCGTCTGTATCGTTGCTAGCGATTGGGTTTTTCTCGCCTAAACCAACGGTTGTGATTTTATCAGCACTAACACCAAAATGCGCCAAAGCTTTCGCCACTGCCACTGCTCTGCGCTCTGATAGTTTTTGATTATACTCATCGCTACCACGGCTATCAGTATTACCCTCTAGTCTTACAGTATAATCTGGATGCTCTGACATAAAATTAGCGACTGATTGAATTTTATCTGAGTAAGCTGAGTTAATTTCAGCGCTATCAAACGCGAAATTAACGCCCAAATCCAATCTAATTACTTTTTCGCAACCATACTCATCAACAACAACACCGCGCGGTGTGCCTGGGCATCTATCTACATTATCTAATACACCATCGCCATCTTCATCGCCGATTTGCTGTGCCATTGGCTCTGGAACGATATTACGTTTGCCAAAATCAACAGCCAAGCCAAGAGTGTAATATAAGAAGTGCTCTTTTTCTTTGAAGTTATACGCATCACGAACTTCTAATTTTGTTGCGAAATTATCAGTCCAGTAGTATTTTGCGCCTAAACCATATTGCGCAAAAAAGCCATCATAATTGTTGTAATTTTTCGCAAAATCCATATAACCAGCACCGATTAAACCATATAATTTAAAGCTATCGTTGTCAATAATATTTTTTACAGCGTTTAAAGCGTATAAATTTTGTTTTGTTTTGCTACCACTGTTTTTGATTTTAAAATTGCTTATTCTATCGTAACCAAGCTCAACTTGATTAATCCAAGAATTTTCAATGTTTTTTGCAGCTCTCAAGCCATAAACAAATGAGTTTTTTAACCCTGTGCTACCTTCTGGTTTTACACCACCAATCGTAGGAGTAAATTCCCAATTGTAATCTGCCTCACCAGCAACAAGCACGCCTGATGCGCACAAACTAAGTGCAAGTAAAAATTTTTTCATAATATTTTCCTTTCAAAAAAATAATGCGCGATTTTATTATAAATAAAGTAAATGAAATTTAACGAATGTTTAAATTTGTTACGCCATACAAAAATGACGCAACAAATTTTAAGAATTTTATTATCTCTTTGAGAATTGCGGGCTTCGGCGCGCTTTTCTACGACCAAATTTCTTTCTTTCGACAACCCTACTATCGCGAGTTAATAGACCTTTTGGTTTTAATAATGCTCTAAAATCAGCGTCTATTTTCGCTAAAGCGCGTGAAATTCCATGGCGTAAAGCCTCAGCTTGCGCGGAATATCCGCCACCTAAAGTAACAGCTGTAATATCCATCAATTTTTCTTGTTTTGTTGCTAAAAGAGGTTGGATGACTTTTAATTTGATCGCCTCGTGTCCGCCAAGCCATGAATTTAAGTCCATATTATTGATTATAATTTTACCGCTACCAGCTTTTACCCATACTTTCGCGATTGCTGTTTTTCTTTTGCCTGTTGCGTAAATCGTAGCCATGATTATTTTCCTTCTTTTTTGATTTGTGCTGTATGCGGATGTTCGCTACCTGCATAAACTTTTAATTTTTTTATCATTTCTTTGCCTAATTTTGTCTTTGGCAACATACCTCTGACAGCTAAATGATACAATTTAACTGGATTTTTCTCCAACATCTCTTCAAATTTTGTGCTTTTTAAGCTTCCAAAATAGCCTGAATATCTATGATATAGCTTATCGCTACCTTTATTTGCGCCAGTATAAACTGCTTTTGAAGCATTTATAATGACAACATAATCGCCACAATCGACATTTGGCGTATAGCTAGGCTTGTGTTTTCCTCTAAGTAAAACAGCGATCTCAGTTAGCATGCGACCGAAAATTTTGCCCTCTGCATCGATTACAACCCAGTCTCTTTTGACTTCGTTTGGTTTTGTGATTTGTGTCATTTTCTTACCTTTAATACGTAATTGAAAGGCGGGATTTTATAAAAAAATAGCTTAATCTTTTCTTATTTTCAGAAAAGATTAAATTTCAACAAACGAAATTTCACCGCTTAATATATATATGATTAGCGCGCGAACGTTTTTAAATTTAGCCATTTTTTCTAGCGAATTTTTGTAAAATTCAACCTGCATTTTATGCTGTTCGCAAAATTTATATGAACTTTTATAATCAATCACTATCGCTTCATCATCTTTTATACATAGCAAATCAATGCGTCTAAGCTCGTTTTCGCGCTTAAAACTCTGCTCTTTTATAATACGCGCGCCATCTATGATCTGTTTAAATTTCTCATTATAAATCAACATATTAATTCTGCTTTTGATATCCATAAAATCGCGCTCACAAAGTATTTGACCAAATTCATTTTGGCACTTTTGCATTGCCATATTTAGTGAATTTTCATCAAATTTTGCCATCATTTCTAACGCAAAATGAAGCGCTAAACCAAAATTAATCGCATGAGCATTCTCGCCTAAATTTTCATCTTTATCATCTAGTAAAACTAGCTCTTGTTGCCCTGTTTTTGCGATAATTATCTCTTTTTTTGCACGCAAATTTTGTAAATTTAAAGAAGATTTTTCCTCATTTTTAATCTCACCGATAGTCTCATCTTGCAACTTGAAATGTTGCGTAAAATAGCTGTTTTTTGGATTTATGAGCACAAAAAGTGACTTTTTTGCACGAGTAAGCGCAACGTAAATTAGATTTAAGGCCTCTTGCGAATCCAAATCACTCTTTTTTTCTTTTAAAGCGCGATATTTTTCATCAATATTTTCTCGCCCTTGTTTGCGAATCATTACTAAAAATTGACCACTTTTTAAGTCATATTCTGTTAAAAAATGCTCACCTTTATTGCTATCACCGCCCATTTTATCGCAAACAATCACATGATCAAACTCAAGCCCTTTTGATTTGTGGATCGTCATTACTTTTATAGATTCATTCTCATTTAAACTAGCTGGAGTTTTATCATCACAAAAAGCAAAATTGACTAAATTTGAGTACCCTGACGCGATTTCGCACAATTTTAAAATATTCTTATCTCCAAGCGAAATTCCTAGCATTTTACAAGCAAATTTCACACAACTTAGTGGTGTTTCGCTTAATTTAAGCTCCATTTTTGGTAGAAATTTAAGCCCCAAAAGCGCACGAGCATTTTCGCCATAAAGTCGCTCATTTGTGATAAGAAATTTCAAAAATTCCAGTACCGCACGAACTAAATTTATCCCAAAAAGTCGCGTCGCACCCTCGCCACTTGTTTGAATACCAGCCAAATTTAATCGCGATTTTATGGCATCAATATCGGCGTTTTTTCGACATAAAATAGCGATTTTATTCTGATTTATGCCAAGTTTTAGCAATTTTTCTACGCTTTTAAATACACTTTCACTCATCAAGGCACGTTCATCATCATCGTCATTTAGCTCTATATTTTTAACCTCAACAAAGCCCGATTTCAAACCATTTTGCGCCAAATTTCCGCATTTTTGAAGCGCAAATTCGCCACTATTAAATTTATTTGCGAACTTATCGTTGATAAAATTTACCAAATTTTCATCGCTTCTATAATTTGTATCAAGCGTTTTGATCGCTATTTGAGCCCTATTTTGCGCAGTAAAATCAAAAAGCTCTTTTATGCTCCCGCGAAATCTATAAATGCTTTGTTTGACATCGCCGACATAAAAAAAACTCCCCAAATTAGTGCCATGCCCAGAGACAATCTCATCAATCAATGGGCGCAAAATTTCATACTGACGCGCGGAGGTGTCTTGAAACTCATCAATCAAAAGGTGCGTTATCCTATCATCTAGCCGAAAATATAGCAAATCACGGCTGTTTTCATCGTGCAAAATCTCACCAGCAATCTGCGCCACATCGTCAAATGAGAGCAAATTTAGAGTACGGTTTGCGCTCATTTTACTCTCACGATAAATTTTAGAAATTTGAGAAATTTGCCCCAGCTCATAGCGGTCAAATTCCCTGAAATATTCGCTTAAATTTTGACGAATTTGCTCAAAAATTTCATCTAATTTTGGCTCTTGCAACACATATTTTTTCAAATTTCTATGTTCTTGTAGCGATTTTTTCTCAAAAATAGCTTTTTTTACCATTTCATTTGGCGTGATATTTTCATCAAAAGTTTTCAAAATGCTAGGCGTGGCTTTGAGCAATTTTAGCGTGGCGTTAAACTCGCGAATTTTTGCGCGAACAGGCTCGAAATTTGGTTTTGCACTGATATTAAATTCGGATAAATTTTGCTCACAAAGCGTAATTAAATCACTCTTTTTTTTATCAATCGCACGCAAAAAATGCGCCACAAAGTCGATAAATCCTAGCTTTTTTAGCTGCAAAACAAATTTTTTATCCAAAAAACGTTGAATTTCTCCGCCAACATCAATCTCATAATCAGCATCTAGCCCCGCATTTAGCGCAAATGAGCGCAAAATCACGCCAAAAAACGCATCAAAAGTAGAAATTTTAAGATTGCTTTTTAAAAAATCATCTCTCATCTCGTCGCGTCTAGCTAAAATTTCACTCTCACTAAGCCCGGAAATTTCACTAATCAACGCAAGAAGTTCGGGCAAATTTGATAAATCCAAAAAGGAATTTATAATTTTTTCTTTCATATCGGCAGCGGATTTGTTCGTAAAAGTTATCGCGATAATTTGCGATGTGCGCGCGCCCATTAAAACTAGCGACAAAAAACGCGCCGCTAAATTAAACGTTTTACCACTTCCAGCACTCGCTTTTAGGGCTTGATAGCGGACTTTATCGAAATTAGCGCAGTTAATATCAAAATTCATGAAATTTCGCCTTTGCATATGATTTTATACGGACAATAAGTGCAATTTTGCGCGGTTTGCGTCGGGATAAAATCGTGTTCGCGCGATGAAATTTCGCCTATTTTTTGCAAAATTTCGCGTAAATCGTCTATTTTTTTCTGGCTAGAAATTAATTTTGTCTCATTTAATCCCAAAAAATAGCCCTCGCAATCTACGCCAAGCAACGCCTCATAAAAGGCTAATTGCAAAGATTTTGGATCAATAGTGCCACTTTTATAATCAACAACGCAAAATTTGGCGGATTTTTCACGTAAAATTTGATCCAAATTCGCGTCGTTTTTAATAAAATTTGCACCGCTAAATAGTATTCTATCGATTCGTCCAGTTAAAATCACGCCATCAAATTTGACATTTTCGCGCGGTATTTCGCAAAATGAGTATGGGAAGCGCGCCTCTAGCTGGAGTAAATTTTTGCCAAAATCATCGCCAATTTTCAATAAATTTAGCCTAATTTCAAGCTCATCAAGCCCGTATTCTTGCGCTGTTTTCGTAAAAAACGGCTCAAATTTTGCCATTTCAAAACGTTCATTTTTTTCATAATAATCTCTTAAAGAATCATGAAGCGAATTTCCCAAAGATGCACCACTTTGCATAAGTGATTTTGGCTCTTTTAAAGCCAAAATATATCGATAAAAATAGCGTTTTTCGCAGGTTAAAAAAGTATTTAAGCGCGAAAATGATAGAGGTTTTGCAAAAAAATCATGCGCTAAACGTGGTGTCGTAAAATTTAGCTCTTTGGTGGCAAAATTTGCACCAAAAATAGCCAAATATTCATCATCTAAATACTCTGTATCGCGGGTAAAATTTAGCGATTTTAAAAATCTTGAAGGTGTTTTTTGCTCGTTTTTTACATAGCAAATCGCACAAAATTTCGATTTTTTTATGACGTTTTGATAGTAAAATCTCTGCAAATTTTCGCGCTGAGTATATGAGATAAGCCCCGCATTTTGGCGCACTTTCGAGTTTAAAAACATCTCGCTAATCTCTGTGCGCGGAATCAAATCATCATTAAAATCAGGAATTATCAGCGCGTCAAATTTCATATTTCGGCTCTCTAAAACACCCATGACGCTCACTTTTCCACCACGCACATCATCAATGCTTTTGTTGCCAAACTCTACTAAAAAAATCTGCGCCACTTCGCCCAAATTTAGCCCATATTTTTCACATAAAATTTCTAACATCTCTAAAATCGGCGCAGTAATTTCGCGGATTTGCTTCTCGTTTGTAATGGATAAAATTTCATCTATAAATGTGCTAAATTTCGTGTAATCACAGGTAAATTCTAAATTTTTACAAAGATATTCGTAGCTTTGAGCTGTGATTTTACACAAATTTAAAAATAGCTCATCAACATTCAAAAACGCGCTGTTTTCTATAAAATTTGCAAATTTATCCGTTAAATTGAGCTCTTTTTGCTCACGCGCGCAGGATAGAAGATGCGAAAAAATCTCATAAAAAAGTGTTTTTCTCACAGATTTTCCCATCGCGAAATTTAGCAAATTATTCTCATCATATACGCGCAAAAGCTCGCTCAAACTCTCATTTGGCAAGATTACGCCGATTTTTTCTGGGGCTATTCCGTCGCGCAAAAACGTCGAAATTTTTTCAAAAATATAGGCGCATTCTAAACTCTCGCTCTCAAATTCGCGCACAAAAATTGCATTTTCGCGATAATCACTTTTTAGCTGGGTAAGTAAATTTGTGCTCAAATTTAGCTCAAATTTAGCATCGATTTCGCATACCGGAATGGTTGTTTTAGAAATTTCGCCAAGCATTAAAAGCAGTTTTTGGTTTAAAATACTTGAATAAAAGATGATTTTTATCACTTGAGTTTGCGCGATTTTTTGCAAAATTTCAAGCTCAAATTCGCTTAAAATTCCATCTAAAAAAATCACAACCTCATCAAAACCGCCGATAAAATCGGTGTTGATCTCATAAATTTGCGGTAGCGTAATATCATCATATAATCCACGCGAAAATAGTGCGTTTTTATACTCATCAAAAAGTTGCGCCAAAATTTCTAAATGCTCGTCATAAGCTGAATAATAATCTCCATTTTTAAGATCGCTTATGCTTTTTTTACTAATAGCAAGCTCTTTGAAAAATGAAAAAATATACTCTTTGTTTTTTAAAAACTCATAGAAATTTGATTTGAAATTTAGTTTTTGGGTTGCATTTTTCGTATTTTGCACAGCCTCGCGCATGAGTAAAATTTGATCAATTTGGGTAGCGCGCGAACGATTTGGAACAAAAATCGCATTATTAAAAAACTCATAAATCGTGATTGCCTTTGGCAAAAAACCATCGCTTAAATCTTGTTGAGAGGCGCGAATAGCACGACGAGTTGAAAAAACTTGCAGTGAATTATCATTTAAATTTAATATTTTAGACGTTTGCATATATTTCGTAGTCAAAATTCATAAATTAAACAAAGTATGAAATTTAAAACAAATTTCTTTTATAAAGTAAATTTTTCTCAAATTTCACCTAAATTTTAGTAGCATTTGTATCAAAACTATAAAACGCCGTGCTATTTACATCATCACTAATTCTGATTTTAATCTGCCAAATTCCTTGATCTTTGAGTGTAACTTGCGGAACGACAATCTCGTCGCCTTGAGAATTTAATGCAAAAGTTTTATCAAATTCAGTAGTAAATTTGCGCGTTAAAAGCACATCTGAGCTAAATTTAGGTAAAACCTGCCCTAAAAGTGGCGTAATTTTAATGTTAATATCGGTCGGAGTATCTACTTTTATGTTTTTTTGAGCAAAACTAACGCTATATTTTTTTTCAAATTCAGCTTGCGAGATCTGGATTTCATTGTAATTTTTGTCAACATTTTGATATTTTGATAGATAAAAATCGTCCATATAAACAGGATAATCAAGCGAAACAACTACTGTCGCAACACAAGCAACAAAAATCGCAACAAGCGAAAGCATAATCCCATAAGGCCAAAAAGTCTTTTTCTCAGACGTTTTCTTCATTTTCTCCCTTTCGTTTGCGATAAAAAGTTACAATCAACACAAGAATTATCGAGCCGTAGATAAAATAACGTATCAAATTTAAAACAATTTTATTAGAGCTACCAATAGCATTTTCCAACTCTACATTTCGGCTATTTCCTATCTGCTCGGCAACGTCAAAATAGCCATTAAGCAAAGCTGCATTATATATGTCTTGCCCTTTGCGCGAAACTAAAAGTGGAATAATTGTACCGGTATTTGGCATAGGACTTAAAACTTGCGCTTTATCAAAGTCTTTATCCAAATCGGCAGAATTCATAATATCGACTTTCATCTCTTTTTTTGTTAAAAATATGAGTGCGCAAGGCTCTTTTAGTTGCGAATAATAGTCCAAAACTTTGGCTTTTAAATCACTTCCATTTAAATCTTCAATCGCAACCAAAGCAAGATGAACGCCTGTTTTATTTTTTAATTCATCTCCCATAATGGAAATTTTTTGCGCAACTTTATCGCTTAAAATCCCTTGATTTTCTAAGATGATTTTCTCGGCACTAAGTGAAGTAAAAAAGGTGCTCAAAAGAGCACCAATAAGAAGAATTACACGCATAAATTTCTCAAAAATTTACGCTACAAAAAAGTGGTTCGGTGTCAAAACCGCCCAAGCTGTAAGTGCCGCTAAAATCACCAAACCGACGAAAATAATTTTTTCTAATAATCCAGCCATTTTATTCTCCTTTGATAACAAAAACTTCTTTTTGCTGTTGCATACTAGATTTTTGCATAAGCGTCTCTGGATTTTTTAGTGAATACGGCTTGCTAGCTGCGTCTTGCTGAGCCAAAATTCCCAAATATGTCAAAACGCCCAAAATCGCAAGCAAAAGCACAGTGGCGATCAACATGCCAGTTACGCCATGAATTCCAAATACGTTTCTATTTGTATTTTCCATTTCGCGCTCCTTATTGTTTTGAAATTTGTTTAGCGATATATTCGCCGACAGCTCGTTTTTGAATATCAGTTAAACGTCCGTCATTAAATTTAGGCATTTGACCAATCGCGCCGTGTTTTCCACGATTTAAAACATCAACTACAAATTCAGATGTGCCATAAGCTGTCAAATCAGGAGATGAACCTTCCATGCCTTTACCATCTTCGCCATGACAAGCCGCACATGTAGCTGCAAATTGTTCTTTGCCCTGTGCTACTAAATCAGGATTTTTTGTAGTTTTGATGCCACTTAAATCTTGCGCAATATAAGCGGCGATTGCTTTTGCTTGACCTGCTACATCATCACTTAACATTCCGCCGCCATTTTCTAGCATCTCGCCCATTGGGTAATCAAGTCCTTTTGAGCCGTGAATAATCGTATCTACAATGCCGGCCTCATTTCCCCATGCAGTTAAATCGCGAGCAACACCATTAATACCTTTTGCATTAATACCATGACAAGCGATACATTCAACTAAAAATACACTCTCGCCCATAGCCTGCAACGTCTCTTGATCTGGGTTTTGAAAATATTTGCTGTATTTTGTATCATAAGCTTTTACTTCTTCATTATATTCGCCAATTTGTGAATATGAATTTAGTGGAAAACCGACCAAAAAATACCAAACAGCCCAAATAATCAAAGCGATAAAACTAAGTGCCCAACCAAGAGGCAGGTCGTTTTTATACTCGCCTATGCCATCCCAATTTTCGCCAGTGGTTTCAACGTTATTTTGTTTGACCTTCATCTGCTTCATATACATGCCTACGACGACAACAGTAATGAGGATAATAGCTGCACCGCCGATAATAGCGAGTAAATTTACGTTATCTTGTAAGTTTAACCATTTCATTTTTTAATTTCCTTGTTTGCATTTTCATTTTCAGATGCACGAGACTCAAGAATGTTATCTTCAAGACTATCATTTAGTGCCAAATTTCCATACTTTTCATAGTTTCGTCTGCCTGTTTTTTCTGATTTATGCAGATGATAGTAGTAGCTATAAAGGACGATGGCTAAAAATATTATAAAAAATATATAGCCATACGCTTGTAACATTCTAATTCTCTCGATATCCATCTTTTATCCTTATTTTAAGCTATTTAAATAAGCAATTAAAGCAACGATCTGTTTTATCTCGCCACGCTCAAATGCCGCTTTAACTTCTTGGTCTTCCATTTGCTCAACAATAGGTCTAGCCTCTTCTAGCACCTGCTTTTTAGCTTCGTCCAACGTTCCAAGTTTTGGCATACCTTCTGTATCGTAAGGAACATTAAATACCTTTTTAACAGTTAGCGCCTCAGCATAAGCTGTATCAATATCGGCCGTTTTTACAAACATATGCGGATATTTTGGCATAATTGATTTTGCATAGACAGATTGTGGATCTTTCATATGTTTTTCATGCCAATCTGTTGTTTTAAAATTTCCAACCCTCATCAAATCAGGACCGCTACGTCTTGATCCCCAAAGATGTGGTCTATCATAAGCATATTCTCCACTTTTTGAGTATTCGCCATAACGCGCGGTTTCCGCTTTAAATGGTCTAATCATTTGCGTATGGCAGGCGTTACAGCTATCAGAAATATAGACATGGCGACCAGCAAGTTGCAATACAGTGTAAGGCTTTGCGCCCTCTATCGGTCTAGCGCGATCTGCAAAATTTGGCAAAATTTCAACAACACCAGCATACGCAATCACAATAAACACGGCAACAGCAAAAAAGAATGGATTTTTTTCTAACCAACTAAACATTCATCTCTCCTTATGCGGCCATCGGCGATGCACTTTGAGGCTCTGAATCCAAAACCGCATCTGATTTAATAGATCTGATAATATTATAAGCAAACATAAACACACCAATCAAATATAACAATCCGCCAACCGCTCTAATCCAATAATATGGCTCCAATACAGAAACCGTATCAATAAATGTATAAGCCAACATACCATATTCATCAGTCGCTCTCCACATCATACCTTGCGTGATACCGGCGATCCACATTGATGAGAAAAACAAAACTATACCCATTGTTTGAATCCAAAATTGTTTTTCCATTAAAGATTTTGAATAAAGTTTTCTTTTAAAAATTCTAGGTGTCATATGATACATAGCTGCAATTGTCATAAATCCAACCCAACCAAGTGTACCATCATGTACGTGTCCTGGAATCCAGTCTGTAAAGTGCGCCAAAGCATTTACTGATTTAATTGAAAGAATTGGACCTTCAAGCGTAGAGAATAGATAGAATGTTGAAGCCAAAACCATAAATTTAATAAGTGGATTTTCTCTTAATTGATTCCATTCACCTTTCATGGTAAGAATCATATTGATACCAGAACCCCAAGATGGCAAAATCAACACAATAGAAAATATTGAACCCATTGTTTGCATCCAATCAGGCACGGTCGTATATATAACATGGTGTCCGCCAGCCCACAGATAAACAAACATTAATCCCCAAAATGAGAATAGTGAAAGTTTGTATGAGAATACAGATTGTCCGCTCTCTTTTGGCAAGAAGTAATAAATTTCAGCGATAATAGCAACAGTAAATACAAATGCAACAGCATTGTGTCCCCACCACCATTGAACAAGCGCATCATTTGTTCCAGCATACATAGAAACAGAGTGCAAAATACTACCAGTTCCAGCGACAAAATATGTAGGAACTTCCATGTTATTAAACAAATAAAGCATAGCAACACCAAGAAAAGTAGCGATGTAATACCATAGTGAGATATATAGAGTCTTTTCACGTCTTATTCCGATAAGTCCAAAAATGCTAACACCCCATAATACCCAAACAACAACAACCAATAAATCTATCGGCCATTCAAGCTCTGCGTATTCTTTTGAAGTGCTCATTCCAGCAAAAAGTGAAACAACAGCAAGAAGAATAACAATAAAATATAACCAAAAATGAAATTTTCCTATAAACATAAGAAATTTAGACTCAGCCATAGAAACTTTCAAAACTCTTTGCCCTACATAATACCAGGTCGAAAATATACCTGATAGCATGAAACCATAAATCACACCATTTGTATGAAGCGGTCTTAAACGGCTAAATGTCGAATACTCACCAGCTACACTATTGATATCAGGATATGCTAATTCAAATGCTATAACAACACCAATTGTCATACCTATAATACCAAACAATATAGTCGTGAATAGGAAATATTTAGCGACCGTAAAGTCATAGTTTAATGCTTTGCTTGGTTGCATTAAAAAACCTCCTGCTTAAAAAAATTTGAACTATTTTATCTATCTTTTAATATAATTTTCCTTAATGGGATTAAATGTGTATTAATACAAAATTTAACATTATTTAACTTCTATTTTATATCCAAGACCAGGTATATTTTTGATAACATCTTGTCCAATTTTATCTCTGACACGTTTTACAAACGTCCTAATTGCGGTATCATTGACGTTTTCATCAGACCAAACATTTTTTTTGATTTCATCTAATAAAACCAAATTTCCTATCTTATTTATAAGCAAAGCTATAAAAGAAAATTCTTTTTTTGTAAGCAAAATTTCTTCATCGTTACAAAGCAACTGTTTGCTCGCTGGATTGTATTGCAAATCATCTGTAATTTTGATGATATTCATATTTTTAAATTTACTTCTAGCTATATTTTCAATCGCCAAAAGTAGCTCATCCATATCAACTGGTTTAAGAATATATTTATCAACACCAACTTCGATTGCCTTTAATAATTTCTCTTTATCGCTAAACGCACTCAGAGCAATAATCGGTGTCGTAGGCGAAATTTCATTAATCCTTTTTGCCATATCAAGCCCATCCATAATCGGCATCGCAATATCCGTGACAATCAAATCAGGCGCAAATTTTTTAAATTTCTTTATCCCTTCATCACCATTTTTCGCGCTATAAACTTCAAAAAAGACGCTTTTCATCACCTCTTCCATTAATTTGCGAATTTCATTTTCGTCCTCTACAATTAAAATTGTCAGTTTTTGTAAAATTTCACTCATTTTCCATCCTCAAAAATCGGAATTCTAACATCAAATTCAACTCCTGTATTTCTATTTTTTACATTAATTTTGCCATTCATTCTCTCGACAATTAGTTTACTCATATATAATCCAAGTCCCGTGCCATGGCTTTTGTATTTAGTAGTAAAATACGGCTCAAAAATTTTATATATTATATCGGTTGGAATTTTTGCGCCATTATTATAGACGACAACAATGACTTCATTTTTTGCGCTTAAAATTGTAATTTGTATAAATTTATGCCGAATTTGTGAAGAATTTAGCGCATCAAGCGCATTTGCGATAAAATTTGTAAAAACCTGTGTCAATTCACTCTTAAAACCACGAATTTTCGCATCTTTTTTTATATCAATATTAATCTTTACTTCATCTTTTTTCAAACTTCCATTTAACATCATCGTCGCGTCACGAACAGATTCACTAATCAAAAAGATCTCTTTTTCCTTATTTGGATTAAAAAATGTGCGAAAATCATCAATCGTATTTGACATATTTTTAATAACCAATTTCGCGTGTTTGTAAGCCTCGATAAATTTCGCATCATTTGCTACATTTTGTTTCATTTTATATAGATCAATGCCAAGCTCGCTAAGTGGCTGTCTCCATTGATGTGCTATATTTCCAATCATCTCGCCAATACTTGCAAGGCGCGATTGCTGAAACATAATATGCGTTTTTTCCTCATTCTTTTTCGTCTCTTCACGCACTCTAGCCTCTAAATCTCGATTTAAATTTACCAATTTACGCGTTTGCGCCTCTATTTTATTTTCAAGAGATAAATTTAGCTCTTTTAGCTCATTTTGCGCCTTAATCAGCTTTTCATTTAATACAAAAGACTCCGTCACATCGTGCCCGATAGCCACTATTTCATCAATTTGCCCAGCTTCATTTAAAATCGGCATAATGATCTCATTTAGATAAAATGTCTCACCATTTTTTGCAAGATGTTTCATGATCGCTTTATAAGTGCATCTTTTTAGCATAAATTTAGCGATTTTATCATATACGGAATTTGGCGTCGATGGGTGTTTTATGCAGGTATATTTTTGTCCTAAAATTTCATCTGGTAAGTAGTGTGTTATTTTGCAAAATTCGTCATTGACAAACGTAACTACGCCGTGAATATCGGCGCGTAAAACAACAGTATTTGCATCGATTGCTGTTTGGTATTGCTTTAATCTGAACTCGTTTTCATTCATGTGTTGCGATAAATCCTAAGTAAGCGTTATAAACGCCAAAAATTATTATACATATTATAGAAAGCAGTAGCATAATATTTTTAAACTTAGCATTTAATAAATTTGTCACAAAAGAAAAACTAACAAGCGTCGGCAGAGTCGAAATCCCGAAAATAAACATAACAAATGCGCCATTTAACGCACTCTCAGAGCTGATCGCGTAGCCCAAAAATGTATAAACAACACCGCAAGGCATCAGCCCATTTAAAAAACCAAGCAGCAAAAAGCTGGCGTAACTATCGTGCAAAATTGCAAATTTCATCGGTTTTTCAAATAGAAATTTCCAAATTTTATCGCTTTCAATAAGAGCTAAAATTTTGCCACGCATATGCAAGGCTACGCCCAAAATTACAAAAAAAATACCCAAAACAAAGTGAAAAAATCCCTGAATTTCGCGATTTATAGAAAAAAATGAGCCAAAATATCCAGCCAACGCACCCAAAACAACATATGCAAAAACACGCGAAATTTGGTAAGAGAGCGAATAAAATAGAGTTTGAAATTTGGATTTTTTAGAAAGCTTTGCGCTATATGCAACAACAAAACCGCCACACATTCCAAGGCAGTGACCAAGCGAAAGCATAAAAGCCATAGGTATGATAATCAGCGCGGTTTCAAGCATAATTTTTGCTCATTAAAATATTGATTTTAAGAAATTCGGGTGTGAAATTTAGACTTTGTGGCGCGATTTGAAATATGTTTTTTAGTGTTTTTGGGGCTACTAAATTTTGAGAAAATTTGGTTATGAAATTTAATATATTTGGCAAAAAACAGTGCGAAATTTGAATTTTAAACGAATTTTCTAGCAGAAATTTGAGCGTAAAATTTGAGCGTAAAATTTGATAAAAACAAATAAGCAAATTCGCATTTAATTTATATTTTTCGCACCAAATTTTAAAATTTAGTGCAACTTTTAAAAGCTTGATTTTTGGTATGCTAAATTTTAAGCCATTATGCAAAATCGCTATGCCAAAGGCTAAATGTAAATTTTGAAAAATCAAATTTAAATGTGAAATTTTTATAAAT
>CAUUFG010000027.1:0-16504 GCA_963544335.1 uncultured Campylobacter sp. | reverse complement strand
CTTTTATTTAGAAATTTATACGCTCCGATGATCTGTTTTGCACCATCGCTTTGCGGATTTTCAAACACATCTGCAACACTTCCATGCTCAATCAAACGACCATTTTCCATCACAAAAACTTCATCGCAAATATGACGAATGACCCCAAAATCGTGCGTGATAATAAGCATTCCAACGCCACTTTTTATCGCCAAATTACTCAGCATATCTAGCACCTTTTTTTGCGAAAGCAAATCAAGATCGGTGGTAGGCTCGTCGGCTATTATAAATTTTGGACGCGCCAAAAGTGTTAGCGCAATCATCGCACGCTGAAGCATTCCGCCACTCATTTGCGGCGGGTAAAGTTCAAGCACATCTTCGCTTAATCCAGCACTCTTAAACGCCGATTTTATCTCATCATTTATGTTTGAATTTCTATCGAATTTATCTTTTAAATTTGCCCCATTTTGAGTATGAAATTTCTCACGCAAATTTCGCGCTTTTATCGTCTCTTTGGCGTGAGATTTCATCGAATTTAGCGGATTAAAAGCGGTGCGCGGATTTTGCATCACATTCGCAAAAAAACCTTTGCGAAAATTAATACGCTCTCCATCTAACCAAATTTCACATTTTCCGCGTAAATTTGGTGGTAAAAAACCCAAAATTTCGAGGCTTGTTAGGCTTTTTCCGCTTCCGCTTTGCCCGATTAAACCTGTGATTTTATCCATTCGTAGTGTCAAATTTACATCTTGCACGAGCTGTTTTTTGCCAAAGCTTACGTTTAAATTTTTAATCTCAAGAGTGCTCATGAGCGTCCTTTACATCGAATTTATCGCGCAAATAATCGCCCAAAATATTAAAGCTCATCACGCATAAAAAAATCATCACTCCAGGATATAAAATAATCTGTGGCGCGCTAAAAAGATAGTCTTTGCCATCGCTTATCATAATGCCCCATTCAGGCGTAGGCGCTTTAACACCAAGCCCCAAAAAGCTAAGCCCTGAAATATGAAGCATAATATGCCCGATATCTAGTGTCCCTAGCACCAAACATTGCGTCCAAACGGCGCGAAATACATTTTTTACATAGTTGCTAATCGCCCCCGCCCCGCTTACTTTGCTTAATAAAATATACTCTTTTGATTTTAGTGAGATAACGATTGCGCGCGTCATTCTAGCATACCAAGCCCAGTGCGAAACAGCTATAGCGATGATAACATTTGTAAGACCAGTGCCTAAAATCCCGACAAAAAATAGCGATAAAACGATCGTCGGCACACTAAAAAACATATCGCAAATTCTCATTAAAATTTGATCTGTTTTCCCGCCGATAAATCCAGCAAACGAACCTACAACAGCACCGATAAATAGTATCAAAAACAGCGTCGCAAACACACACAAAAGCGAAATTCGCGCGCCATAAATTATTCGCGAAAAGATATCGCGTCCTAAATGATCCGTGCCAAAAAAGTGCTCGCTACTAGGCGGTAAAAACTTTTGTGTTAGCGAAATTTCATCTACATTTTCAACAAAAAATGCCCCAAATAGCGCAATCAAAATCATCGCCGTAGCCACAAAAAAACTAAAATACAAAATAAATTTTCTCATTTAAATCTCACTCTTGGATCAATTAGCGCATAAATTATATCGATCACTAAATTTCCAACAATAAACGCGAAAGCCATTATCAAAATAAATGCTTGAATTATCGGGTAATCATTATTCGCAATCGCTTCAATCGCCCATCTGCCAAGCCCTGGATAAGCAAAGACATTCTCAACAACAAGCGCGCCACCGATTAGTTCGCCAACGTGCATTCCGATAGCTGTTATCACCGGGATTAGCGCATTTTTAAAAACATGCGCGAAAATTATGCGAAATTTAGAGAGCCCGCGCATCTTTGCGTATAAAACATGCCTAGCACTAAAAATTTCTAGCATATTTGCCCGTATTAAGCGTGTATTTATCGCGATCGACATATAAGCTATGGTAAACCCTGGCATCAAAAGGCTAGAAAAGCCCTCATCGCCAAAAGGTGGCAACAGATCAAATTTGACAGAAAAAAGCATAATAAGCAAAAATCCAAGCCAAAAATTTGGTGCGCTAACGCCTACAAACGCAAACACACGGATAATATTATCTATAAATTTGTCCTTAAAAACAGCGCTCAAAATTCCAAGCGGAATAGAGATAAAAAGTGTCAAAAAAAGCGCAAAACCAGCCAATTTTAGCGTCTGCGGAAAATAATACGCCACATCGGTGCTAATTTCGCGTCCACTAATAAACGAACGCCCAAAATCAAGCGTAATGGCGTTTTTCATCCAGATAAAATACTGCTCTAAAATCGGCTTATCTAGCCCCAAAACGCCACGCGCATAGGCTAAATTTTGCTCGTTTGGTGTCAAATTTGAGCTTACCAAAAAGCTAGTGACCGCATCACTCCCACTAAGTCGCAAAAGCGCAAAAATAAAGACCGACACCGCAAAAAGCATCGGAAAAATCAGCAAAATTCGCCTAAAAATATATTTTCTCATTTTAAAAATAGTTTATCAAACGGAACATAGCTCTCAAATTTAGTCGTGGTTTCGCCGCCGATTTTTTTGTTTGTAATTGAGATTATAGAGGCGTAAGTTATCGGTAAATAGACCGCTTCGTCGTGAAATTTAATCAACAATTTATGGATTAATTTCGTGCGCTTTTCATCATCAAAAGTCGCCACAAGCTCGGTAATATCGGCATCAATTTGCGCTTTGTCTTTTAGCCCCTCTTGCGCTTTAAAATCAGCATGGCTTGGTGCTCTCATCGATGCCATAAACGCAAGCGGATCAAATGGAATGCCCCATGTTTCGTTAAAAATCGCACCAAAATCACCCGTGCGCTGTTTCTTATAAAAAATAGTCGTCTCGTCAGCTTTAAGCTCTAAATTTACGCCGATTTGCTTTAAATTTGCTTGTAAAATTTCAGCAATTGCTTTGTGTGCAGCGTTGCTTCCGATGTAAGCAAGCTCAAATTTTAGTTCTTTGCCATCTTTTTGGCGCACGCCATCTTTTAAAATCCAGCCATCATCTTGTAAAATTTGAGCCGCCTTTTTTAGATCAAATTCATACGCACTCGCGTTAATATCGCAATATGGAAGAGTCTTTTCAAACAAAAAATCGGCGCGTTTTTGCGTATCATAAAAGACAGAATGCACGATTTCGTCTTTATTTAGTGCCAAATTTAAAGCCTTGCGAACGCTTAGTTGCGATGTTGGAAATTTAGCCGAATTTAGCGCGATCGCGAGCGTATTTACAGGGCGCGAAATTTCGATATTAAAATCTTTTTTTAGCCCTTCTAGCACATCAAGCGGAATTTCGCCTACGCCATAAACATAATCGATTTTTTTCGTTTTTAGCGCGATTACTTTTGTGTTTGGATCTGGGATTACGCTTACGTTGATTTTGTCAAAAAACGGGCGTTTGCCCCAATAATTTTCATTTTTTTCAAATGTATCACTTACGCCTAATTTACTATCCACAAGCTTCCATGCGCCTGTTCCTGCTGGCGATTTTATGCCATCTTTTGTTGAGCCATTTATCATCGAATTTGGCGAGATAAATCTATATGGACGTGGCAAACTAAGCTCTCTTAAAGTCGGTTCATAAGGTTTTGAAAGCACAAGCGCGACGCTAAATTTGTCAATTACTTCGCAATTTTTTATTAAATTTGTAAGTTCTAGCCACGAATGACGCTCTTTATTATCCAAAATCGCATCAATATTTGCCTTTACAGCGGCCGCATCAAAATCCGCGCCGTCGCTAAATTTAACATCTTCTCGCAGTTTAAATATATATTTTTTGCCCTCATCTACAATATCCCACGAAAGTGCCAAATTTGGCAAAATTTCGCCCGTGTTTTCATCAACATTTACAAGCGCTTCATAAATCATATTTTGTGCATACATTTGATTTGGTGTGTAAAGATGCGGATTTGCAGGACCTGCGTTGCGCGGATAGGCAAAATTTAGCTCGTTTTGAGCAAATAAAACACCGCAAATTGCAAGTGAAAATACTATTTTTTTAAACATAATTACTCCTTAATAACATCAAGATTAAAAAAATGTTCGGATTATAACTATTTTCAAATTTAATGAACTTTAAATTTTTACGCAAATTTCATCGCCAACACGCTTTATCTATTGATTAAGTAAAAATGTATTATCATCGCGCGATTATTTTAAAAGGTAAATTTATAAGCAATTAAAAGACGCAAAATAGCAAAATCATCACAAAATAAGAGCTTGAAATTTTGCCTAAAGTTGCGCGCAAAAGATAAAAAACGTCGCAAACGCACACTTATCGCGCTACAAAAAAGATGATTTGCGCGAATTTTTTGCAAGTAAATTTTAAAGGAGAGATGATGAAAAAAATTTCAGTGGCACATTCGCCAGATGCTGATGATATTTTTATGTATGCGGCGGTTAAATTTGGCTGGGTTGATTCGCCTTGGCTTAAATTTAGTGCCACGCAAAGCGACATTCAAACGCTAAATTTCGCCGCGATTAATGGCGAATTTGATGCATGCGCGATCTCATTTGGGCTCTATCCAAAAATTTATCAAGATTACGCGCTTTTGCGCACAGCAGTAAGTTTTGGCGAAGGATACGGACCAAAATTAATCAAGAAAAAAGGCGCAAAATTAAGACCGAATTTCAAAGTCGCGCTAAGTGGCGAACACACAACAAACGCGCTGATTTTTCGCATCGCATACCCTAACGCGCGTATCGTCTATAAAAATTTTTTAGATATTGAAAATGCCGTTTTAACGGGCGAATGCGACGCTGGGGTGCTAATCCATGAGAGTATTTTGGGCTTTTCAGACGCGCTTGAAGTTGAGCGCGAAATTTGGGATATTTGGAGCGAATTAAATGGACGGAATTTGCCTTTGCCACTTGGTGGAATGGTGTTAAGGCGCTCTTTACCACTGACTGACGCGATTGAAATTGAGCGCGTCTTAATGCAAGCTGTAAGTGTCGCAAACAGCCATAAAAAGGCACTTAGCGCGATGTTAATGGATAGAAATTTAATCCGCGTTGATGAACAAAAATTAGACATATATTTAGGGCTTTATGCAAACGAAAATTCGGTGCAAATGAGCGATATTCAGCTTGACGCGCTTGATTTTTTGTTTAAAATCGGCTTTGAGCGCGGGTTTTTCGCCGAGCAACTAAACGTGCGCGACATGCTAATTCCGCGCGAATACAACGCCATTCGTTTCATGGACACGGGCGGGATAAATCCGCAAAGAGGCTGATTTGAACGAAATTTTAGACGCAAATTTTAACGAAAAAATATACGAAAAACCGCGCTACAAACGGATAAATTTCGCCAAATTTAGTTCGGTAAAAATCGGTGGCGAATTTGATGTGGAGATTTTGGGGCGAGAGTATTTTGAGGATTTGTGTGGATTTTTCGGCGATTTTTGCGCTAAATTTGACACGATTTTAGACGCAAATTTGCTCACAAATTTAGACGCCAAGCTAGAAAGCCCTAACGCAAATTCATGCAAATTTGATGGCGTGATAATTGGCGGTGCAAATAATATTTTAATCTCACCAAACCCGCCAAAAATGGGGATTTTAAGCGATGAATTTAATTTTATTCGTGTTGTAAAATTAGATGAAATCGCAACAAAATCGCGCGAAATTCAAAACGAAATTTTAGATAAATTTCACCAAAAAAACAGCGAAAATTTAGCGCAAAATTTGACAAAATTTGACAAAAATAGGCGCATTTTGCAAATTGGAGCGCGGTGTAAATCTAGCGAAATTTATCGTTTTACGCGCGAGAATAATATCGGTGGATTTGAGTTTTTGCGCGGTATTCCAGGGACTTTGGGCGGATTAATCACGATGAATGCAGGGCTAATCCAGTATGAAATTTCGCAAAATTTGCTAAGCGTTATCACATCTAGTGGCGAAATTTCGCGCAAAAATTGCGGTTTTGCTTATAGAAAAAGTGCGATAAATGGCGTGATTTTGGGCGCAAATTTTTTGATTAATGGCGGATTTGATGCGGATTTGGGCGATAAAATCGACGAAAAACGTGCAAATCAGCCACGAGGCGCAAGTTTTGGAAGCTGTTTTAAAAATCCGCCAAATGATAGCGCGGGAAGACTTTTACAAGAGTGCGGATTTCGTGGAAAACGCCTTGGCGGGTGCGGTTTTAGCGAAAAACACGCCAATTTTTTAATAAATTATGGTGGCGGAAGTTTTGATGAGGCGATGAGGCTAATAAAATCAGCGCAAAGTGCTGTAAAATCGCATTTTGGGATAGATTTACAAACCGAAGTTGTGATTTTGTAGAAGTTTGATTTTAATTTAAAATCGTCGTTTAAATTTGCGAAAATTTTCTCTCAAGCAAAACAAAAGCGCGCCAAAATGAGCCTTTTTGATTATGGCTAATATAAAATTCAAAGGCAAAATCAAGGTTGTTTTAAAGCAAAAAGCGTATGGCAAATTTGGCTACAAAGCAAATATTTTTTAACAAAATAGCAAAGCCATACACTGCTATTAAATGCTTTGTTAATGCCGATTTTAGGCGTGTGGCGCGTTTGAGGATTGTCGCTTAAAGCGTTGTAAAATGAGTTTAAATAATATCAATGGCATGGATTTTTGGGCTTATAAATTAAACAAAAAGAGTTTTTTATCTTTATCTAAATAGAAAATTTAGTTATAACACCGAAATCACAAATGGCAAATTTGTATAAATTTTACTAAAACTAGCGGGAAAATTTGCTTTGTTTGGGTCGATTTTATTTTAAATTTTCGTGATTTTATCGGTGAAAGCTTAAAAATTGGATCAAATTTATCACAGCAAAACGTCCGCAAAATAAGCGAGCAATATCGCGATTTCTAGCTGATTTTAAACTGCTTTTAAAAGTTTTAAGCTCAACAAAAAACTTTATACAAAACAAAAAGCCATAAAAATACCGAAATTCCAACCTCTAAAAAGTGTGAAAACGAGCAAATTTGGCAAATGGATTTTAAAAAGCAAGATTTTAGCAGATGAAAAATCACGATTTTTGATATTAACGGCAAAAATCTTGCTTTAGACAAATTTCATCAGCAAAATCAAGTTTTATTAAAATCAAAATTCCAACGGCTCATCGCTACGCATCGCGCTATCAAAATCATCAAATTTCGCATATTTTAGCTCTTTACCAAATGCGCTATTTATAGATACGAGACTATTGATATATGTGCTATGATCACCTGAATTTATTGCATTTTGTAAATTTGCAAAGGAGCTATTTAGGCTTGAATTTAACAGACGAAATTTATCATTTATCATTGCGCCAATTCTTTCATTATCTTTCAAAATTTGTGGCAAATATTCACTCACAACCGCTGAAATATCGGCCTGTTTTTCACGAGATTTAACGAAATCAGCATAGATAACAAAGATTGATTTTAGCGATGTTTCTATTGTTTTTGTTCCGATTACAACAGCTACGGCGCATAAAATTATTGTAAAAATTCCACTTAAAATTCGCGCCAATGTAGGGCTTAAAACCCCGCTTAAATAGGCAAATAGACTCTCTTCAATGGCAACCGACGCAACTACCATTAGCGCAGAAAATGTAGCTTTTGTCGCAACAACAATCAATTCGCCAAAACTCTTAATTTCGCCTTTTACATAAGCTGCGATCGCATTATAAATGGATTTTGCCACGGTGCGCAAATTTTCCCAAATATACATTATTTTCGTGCTAAGATTTTTAAAAGCCGACGCAACCAAATTTACCAATGCGTCAAGCAAACCAGAGCCAAAAGAGTTTTTAAAACCATCTTTAAATGCACTTAAAGTATTTTCAAAAAGTCTAATTATTCGATCTTTTAACCCTTCTGTGCCACCTTTTGCATAGTCTCTTATCTCATAAATTACACCGCTTCCTAGTGTTTGCAATGCAATCATGCTTGACCCGCTAAGTGTCACACCGCCGATATTTTGCGCCATATATTTTGCATCGCTCATAAACGCAAATTTAGCTGCGTTTATGTTTTGAGAAGTCTCATAATCTACTTTGCCTTGTTTGATTTTTTCTAGCATTTTTTTCGCCTCGGCGATTTGCTTTTGATCTTTGCTTTTGGCAATGACGTTTTTATAATGATTTATATCCTCATCGTAGCGATCCGAATTTACTATGATATCTAGATTATTAGCATTCATATATTTGCCATTTTCGCCTTTTAAACTATTTGATTTTGATATTACTTTTGTGCGAGCCTTATGTTTCATTTGACTCTCTTTGCTCTCAAAGCTTTTTAATTGCGCACCGCCTTTTATTTTGACAGCTTCGCCATTTTCAGCTCTAATTACATCGCTTTTATTGATTTTTGCCACATCTATTAATTCATCGTTTGATTTGCCCATTTTATCATGTCTAATATAGCGCTCATCGCTTCCGCGTCCCGCATTTTCGATATTTCGCATACCAGTATCAAGCCCTTCAAATAAAAATCCATGCGAAGTGGTATCGGTTTTTTCTGCTTTATTTGCTACGCGCGATGAAGCATAAATTTCCTCCACATCTAGACGCATTCTAGTGGCCTCTACGCTTTTTGCGTAACTTGTTGTATCAAAAATATTTAGCTTATACCTAGCTAATGTTTGTGTGCCAATCTCATCTATTATCTCTTCATAAAGTGCTTTCATTTTAAATTCCTTAAATTTAACGGACCCAAATTTGAGCCCAAATTTTAAAAACTATCTATATTTTTCGTCGATTTTAGCCAATTTTCCTATCAACTCCTCGCCACATTTTAATACCGATTGCACCTTTTTGTCTATCTCGCCATCTTTTGTTAAAATCGGAACAACAAGTAAATTTTTTATAGTCTGCGCAACATTTAAAATTTTATTCGCAAATTCTTTTTCATCTTTGCTAAAATGATTATAATCGTGATCGCTCTTTTTTATCAAAAATAGTTCAAGCTCTATTAAAAGCGATTTAAAAACTAAATTATTTAGAGTTTGTATCGTTTGGCGTACTGCGTTTGACATTTTAACTATCTCTTTAAGCTTTAAAATCGCCGTATCGTTGATAGCTTTTATTGAACGCGCTTTTTCCAAATTTGAGTAGGCTTCATTTTTTGCCTCTTCTGCTTTTGCTGATAACACCCAGCCAGCCACAGCCAAAGCAGGACCAGCGACAAGTCCGCCAAGCACCATCGTGCCACCAGCTACGCCGAACCCGCCAGCTGCCAATGAGCCGCCACCCAACCAAGCCAAAGTCGCATTTGTAGCCGCCGCACCACTTAATGTAGATATCGCTGTGCCTGTACTAGCTGTAGCCAAAAGCCCAGTCGCACCAAATGCACCAAAACCAGCCGCCGCACCAGCCACAGCACTACCACTCATAGAGCCTAATAAATTTGTTACATTAAAGACCTCTTTTTTGAATGCTTCAAACGAAATTTCGTTGTTTTGAAACTCATACTCGTCTAAAGTGTTGTCGGTTGCTTTGTAATTTTTGATTTGACTAAACAAATAAAGAAATTTATTAATTTCATTTTCAAAAATAGACTTTTTATATTCACCAAAATCGTTCAAATTCTCATTTGTTGCTTTGCGCTTATCATTAAGCTCTTCTTGGCTATTTTCAAAAATTCTTTTTGCTCTTTGTGTATAACTTTTAGCATCTTCATTATCGCAATAAGCATCATAACCTTTCTTTGCGCCAAATGCTCCAGCTGCTATTGCGATACCGCCTAAAATAAATGGAATTGGCATTTTTTAATCCTTATAAGTTTTTTTTAAAATTTCGCACGCTTTTTCGTTAGCATCGAAAAAATCTTGTAAATTCTTGAAATACATAAAATATTTCGCCTGATACATCTCATCTACTCTGCAAATTTGCGGACGTTTATCGTAAATTTTGCATAAATTTGTAGTGCGATCAAGATTTATACAAACCCCATCAGCACCTAAAAAATGCGAAAGTTCTGCGATTCCTTCAATATGACGACAACAAATCCCGCATTTATTACAATTAAATTTCATAAATTTGCTTAATTTCACACATTTTTTATTTTAAAATTTGTTGCAAATTTTAGTCCAAAACCGCTTTACGTGCGCTTGCGCTAAGAAAGCTCGTATTTTGTGCCCAGTTATCACAAAGTGCAAAAATTTCTTCACTAAAGCCTAATCTCTCACGCAAAATTTCATGCACAAAAATGTTTTTTGGCTCATATGGATTTGTGTTTAAAATCATAGAAATTTCAAGATAAAATTTAATATTCGCGCCCTCAATTAAATCTAAAATTCTCTCTTTAAATTCATCATTTTCTTTATCAAAAATTAGCGCGATATTTTGTGCCTCCGCGCTAATTTCATCTAAATTTGGCTTTATTTTGCACTCTTTTGCATACTCTTTAAGCATTTCGTGCGGTGTATCTAAAAAGGCCGCAAACACCAAAAAATTACGTGTCATCACATCGCTAAATTCTTTTAAAAACATTATTTGCTCCTCGCGTTTAATAATTCTATAGTTTTGACAAAATTTAATTGATTTGTAAGGGAAATTGCAAGATTTTCTAACTCTTTTGTTTTTACAACTGGTTCAAGTCGCCTTAAAATATCAGCCTCGATAGGTGGAACTTCGCCATCTGAATAGATGAGTGCGATAAGCTCAAAATAGGCGATTTTTAAAGTATTGCATAGTCTTGTTTCCCTGCCGCCAAAAAATAGGTTTAGGTTTACGAATGTAACGTCAGAGTAACCAGGGTAATTAGATTCTTTTTCTTTTGCCCTTCCAGTATCAACATCTATCTCTCGGGCTATGCTAAAATTTGACAAAATTTCTTTGATCTCACTATTATATTTTTCTTTTTCATTATCGAAACACTCTATGATATAATCTATCTTTGCGCCAAATTTAGGCATTTGTATATCCATCTCATCGCAATACGCTTGCAAAACCTCATTTTCTTCTTCTCGTATCACACCATCAGCTTTTGCACAAATCATTGCAAGCTGTAAAAATGCCGTCTTTTCGGCGTTATTTAATATGTTTAAAAACATCTTTTCTCCTTTATAAATTTATTCATTTGACTACAACGTATAATCTAATAACAGCGTATGTATTGCTATCACAACCGATAAGCAACAAAATAGACAATAAATAAAATCTTTTTCTTGCTTATTTAAAGTTTGTGATAGATTTTTAAGGTGGTAAATTTGCTTTTGAAATTATCTCTTTTGGTTTATTTGATCTTAATGTATGTGAAATTTGATTGATTAAATTTGATATTAGTGCAATTAAATTTGGTGAAGAAATTTGATTAAAATTACTAAAACTAACGCTAAATTTGCTATTAAATTTGATTAAATTTGCGCCGGTTTTACTCTCTCTCTCTTAAAGTTTGCCATTTTACTCACCTTTTGAAATTTAGACACAATTATACCGACTTTATGCGAGTGATCAAAATTTAACACATCGCTAAATTTTGACCACAAATTTTAGTGTTTAGATAGATAGTTCGTATCGTAGTTGTTGTTGATAAAGTCACTGTTTTCCATCATAGCACGATGAAAACTCGTCGTCGTTTTGATCCCGCTGATTATAAGCTCATCAAGCGCGACTTTCATCTTGGCGATCGCGCGAGTTCTATCAGTATCATAAACGATAAGTTTCCCGATCATGCTATCATAAAATGGCGGCACAGAATATCCCTCATAAATATGGCTATCCATGCGCACATTGCGACCGCCTGGAGCTACGTATTTTGTGATTTTGCCAGGGCTTGGTGCGAAACTTTTTGGATCTTCTGCTGTGATACGGCACTCTAGCGCGTGTCCTTTGCATGTAAAACTATCTTGCGTCAATAGCGTCTCGCCTTGCGCAATACGAATCATCCACTCAATTAAATCAAGCCCGCTTACCATCTCGCTTACGCAGTGTTCAACCTGCAAGCGCGTATTCATCTCTATAAAATAAAACTCACCGCTAGTTCTATCATACAAAAATTCAAATGTTCCAGCACCCGCATATCCGATAGCTTTTGCCGCGCGAATCGCTGTTTCGTGAAGGCGTTTGCGAGTAGGCTCATCTAGTAACACAGCAGGGCTCTCCTCGATTAGCTTTTGATGGCGACGTTGCATAGAACAATCGCGCTCACCAATATGTACCACATTGCCGTGTTCATCGCCTAAAATTTGCACTTCGACGTGGCGCGGGCTAGCGATATATTTTTCCATATACATTGTGCCATCGCCAAACGCGCTTACAGCCTCACTCTCAGCCGACCAGAAATTTTTTTCTAAATCCTCTTCACGTTCAACTACGCGCATGCCTCTTCCGCCTCCGCCAGCTGCGGCTTTGATGATAACAGGATAGCCGATCTCTTTGGCGAGTTTTTTTGCGACTTCTACATCACTAATCGCGCCATCACTTCCTGGCACGACAGGCACGCCCGCGCGTTTCATCATCTGTTTTGCTTTGGATTTATCACTCATTAACGCCATCGCTGTTACACTTGGTCCGATAAATTTGATATTTTCTTTCTCGCAAATTTCAACAAAATTTTGATTTTCACTCAAAAATCCATACCCTGGAAAAATCGCGTCACACTCACTAATTTGCGCCGCTGTGATGATCGCTGGGATATTTAAATAGCTATCGCTAGAGCGTGGATTACCGATACAAATACTAGCGTTTGCATATTTTACATATAGCGCGTCTTTATCAGCGGTAGAGTAGACAACAACCGCTTCTTTTCCCATCTCTTGAATCGTGCGTAAGGCGCGAAGTGCGATTTCACCGCGATTTGCTATGAGAATTCGCTTGATTTCCATTAGATTTTCTCCACCGCAAATAACGGCATTCCAAACTCAACAGGCTGTCCATCAGAAACTAAAATTTCAGTGATTCTACAATCAAACTCGGCTGTGATTTCGTTCATAATTTTCATCGCTTCGATTATGCAAACAACGCCATTTTTGCGCACACTCTGCCCTACTTTTACAAACGGTGCCGCGCCTGGACTTGGCGCTGCATAAAATGTGCCTACCATAGGCGAATTTATCGTCTCTTTTGGTGTAGATGGTAGCATAGGTTTTTCATTTACTACAACGCTAATTGGTTGGGCAGGTTGCGGGATACATGCAGGAAGTGGCTCTGGGGCATCTACGCCCTTTTTAAGTTCAATTTCAAATTCTTTATCTTTGATTTTAACTCGACTAATGCCGGTTTTATCAAAAAATTCCATTAAATCTTTAATCTCTTCTTTATTCATTTTCTTCTCCAAAAAATAAGTCGCGCGTATTTTAGCGAATTTTTATTAATAGGTCTTAAAAGCATCGGCAATTTGCGCCAAATTTAACCCGTGTAAAAGCGAAATTAAGAGCAAAATTCGCGCTTTTTGTGGATTTAGATTATCCGCTAAAATGAAATTTGCCAAAGCATTTTCGCTCTCATCAGCACTTACTACACCGCTTCCTGTGCGCGATGAAAGCACGATCGCCACGCCATTTTCTAGCGCAAATTTTAACTCATCTTGCAATGCGCTACCGACATTGCCATTGCCAAAAGTAGCGATCACGAGCCCCTTTGCACCGCGTCTAATCGCATCACGCACAACCGCGCCGTCGATATCTTGATGGACAAAAATAATCTCAACACGCGCAAATTTATCAAGCAAATTTGACGAAATTTTATCCGCGCAAAATGGCGTTTTATACGTGTGCGCTCTAAGCGATTTTGCGTAAAATTTGACCTCTCCGTAGTGCGCGACGCCGATTTTACCGCTATTTGGCGACATAAATGTATTTAATAAATTTGTATTTGTTTTGCTTACATCTCGCGCTGAGTAAATTTCATCATTTATCACGACCATTACGCCCATTTTTCGCGCATTTTCGTTCGTGGCAACGGCGATGGCGTTGTATAAATTTAACGCTCCATCGCTACTAAGCGAATCCGAATTTCTCATCGCGCCTGTTAAAATGACCGGTTTATCACTATTTATCATCAAATTTAAAAAATACGCGCTCTCTTCCATTGTATCGGTGCCATGAGTAATCACAACGCCATCAAATTCGCGTAAAATTTCATCAACGCGTCGCGCCAAATTTAGGCAAATTTCACTCGTCATATCTTGCGAACCGATATTTACAAACTGCTCGGCACTAATTTGCGCCAATTTGCCAAGAGATGGAATCTCTTCTAAAAGCTGTGAAATTTGCTTTTCACCAGATGTATAAGAGCCAAAATTTAGACTATCTTGCGATTTTTTTGCGCTACCTGCAATCGTCCCGCCAGTAGCTAAAATATAAATTTTTTTCATCGATGTATCCTTGTAAATTTAGGTCGAATTATGCCTTAAAATGGCTAAATTTACGAAATTTAGGCTATAATTCGTGATTTTTTAATTTTAAATTTTTAAGGATATGTAATGTCAAGATATGAGCTAAATAAAAACTTAGCACAAATGTTAAAAGGTGGCGTCATCATGGATGTAACCACACCAGAACAAGCAAAAATCGCGCAAGATGCGGGAGCTTGTGCTGTAATGGCTTTGGAGCGAATTCCTGCTGATATTCGCGCTGCTGGTGGCGTAAGTCGTATGAGCGATCCAAAAATGATAAAAGGTATTCAAGAAGCAGTCTCAATTCCTGTAATGGCAAAATGTCGTATCGGACACTTTGTAGAGGCACAAATTTTAGAGGCGATTGAGATAGATTACATTGATGAAAGCGAGGTTTTAAGCCCGGCTGATGATGTTTATCATATAAATAAAACTAAATTTAAAGTGCCATTTGTTTGTGGTGCAAAAGATTTAGGCGAAGCTCTCCGCCGTATCGCAGAGGGCGCGTCGATGATCCGCACAAAGGGCGAGCCTGGCACCGGCGATATTATCCAAGCTGTTCGCCATATGCGAATGATGCAAAGCGAGATAAAAAAAATCGTCTCAATGGATGAAGATGAGCTTTTTGAAGAGGCGAAAATCTTGCGTGTGCCGTTTGATTTGGTCGAATTTGTGCATAAAAACGGCAAACTTCCTGTGGTAAATTTCGCAGCTGGTGGCGTGGCAACTCCTGCTGATGCGGCGCTTATGATGCAACTAGGCGCCGAGGGTGTATTTGTGGGAAGCGGTATTTTTAAATCAGGAAATCCTGAAAAACGCGCAGCGGCGATTGTAAAAGCTGTTACAAATTTCACCGACGCATCTTTAATCGCATCTTTAAGCGAAGATTTAGGCGAAGCGATGGTCGGAATAAATGAGAGCGAGATCAAAATTTTAATGGCAAAAAGAGGCGAATAATGACCGGAATTTTGTGCGTTCAAGGGGCGTTTGCAGAGCATGAAAAGATGCTTGATCGTTTGGGCGAAAAGTGGTGTGAGATCCGTAAGTTAGCTGATTTGCAAAATAAATTTGATCGGCTGATTTTATGTGGGGGTGAAAGCACCACGCAAGGAAAACTTTTGCGTGAGCTTGGGCTTTTTGAGCCATTAAGGGAGATGATTTTACGCGGAATGCCTGTTTTTGGGACGTGCGCTGGGCTGATTTTACTCGCAAAAGAGATCGAAAATGACACACGTCGCCATTTTGCATTGATGGATATTAAAGTGCGTAGAAACGGCTATGGTAGGCAGCTTGGGAGCTTTTTTGCCCTTGGGAAATTTGACCAAATGAGCGATGTGCCGATGAGTTTTATCCGCGCACCTTATATTGAGAGTGTGTTAGATGATGGCGAATTTAGTGCGAATTTAGGTTGTAATAACACCAAAATTGACGCTCAATTAAATGTAAATTTCGCACAAAATTCCGACGAAAAATTGTGCAAAGATGTCAAAAAACAGCATGTAAAAGTGCAAATTCTATCTCAAATGGATGGCAAAATCGTCGCTGCACGTCAAAAAAATATGCTCGTTACAGCTTTTCACCCTGAATTAAACGACGACACGCGTATTCACGAGTATTTTTTAAATATGTAAAAACATGAAATTTCGCCAAAATTCGGCGAAATTTATTTGAAAAATGCTTTAAAAAATAAAATTTACCAAAGCTAACCAAATTTTCTAATTTAAAATAAATTTAAGAGACAAATTGTGTAACAAGTTAGAAAAACAATTCAAATTTTAAACCGCCGTGGCAAAAATTCCAAAAACACTTGCAGTGACTTTTAAAGCAAGATTTTCGCCATAGCTTTTGCGAACTTAAATGTAGTGGTGGTTTTGTTTATGTTAAAATTCACAAAAAAGTTGTATTTGAACTAAATTAGCGTTGCAAGTTTGGTTTAAATTTGCCTTGCTTGGCTAATTTATAGTTTAAAACACAAATATCTAAAGTATCCTTTGAAAAATCTTCACTATAGTTTCAAGAAGCGAGAATTTGTTCCCTAGAATTTAATATTTTTTAAGAAGTTTTGAGCTCTCTTGCAAAATATCTACGCACAAACATGCAAATGAACTTTTATCAACATTTCACAAATTAGACCTCAAACATTCAGTGATAAATTTATAATGGATTTGTCGGCTACAT
>CAUUFG010000026.1:0-16848 GCA_963544335.1 uncultured Campylobacter sp. | reverse complement strand
GCGTCGATCCTCTTGCCGATATCTTTTAAATTTGAAAACTCCTCGATAAGCTTTGGCGAGTCGTCAAGACTGATGACGAAATTCCAGATATAAGTCATCACAGAGTAGATGTGTCCAGCGTTTGTTGGCTGTGAGCTTAACACCATTATTGCCACCAAAAATAGTAGCGCCACGCTAATGCCGATGATAAAGTAGCTCATCGCCTCCCTGTTTGAGATCGCTATGCGAAATTTAGAAACGACGTTGTAGTGCCTATCTAGGGTGCTTTTGCCAAAAGCACCTATCACTTTTGCCTCTTTTTCTAAGCGGTTGTTTAAGTGAAGATAAAGGTCGTCATTTTTCTTAACATATCTTGGCAAAAATATAAGAAAAAAGGCCATCACTACAAAGCATGCCACAGCAACTTTTGGCTGGGCAAAATGAGCATAAATGCTGAGCCGATGATCGAAATAACTGAGGTAAAAAACATCGGAAAGTGCGTCTCAAAGAAATTTACAAACTCACGTGAAAGTGCTACTCTAGCGATGATAGCGGAGTCGTCTTTGGCGTTTTGTTTTTCGTTCATGATGACATTTACGGCGAGCTTTGCATAGATACTTGCAAAGACTTGCGTATCCACGCGGCGCCTGATAGCTCCAACAAGCCACGCTATAAGCACAAAAAGTGCGTAAACAAGAGCATTTAGCGTGTTGCCTTGTATGATTGCGTTGATCGCAAAGCCTGCAAATATCGGATAAGCTAGAAAAAGCCTGTTCTCAGCTAGTACAAAAGCAAAGGTCAAAATGAGCTTTTTGTTATGCTCGGTCGCTATGCTCTTTAGCGTTTTAAAGGCGTTATTTTGCAAATTTACTCCTAAAAATTTTTGTTGTAACTTTTAGCTTTGGAGCTAAAGGTTATCATCGGCTAATAAAAACAAAACAGAGTTGGCTACGATTGTGTTTTTATCCTGTGATACTGTTATTTTGCAAATTTTAAAGCAAATTTGCAAGCTATTTTTCATCAAAATAAATTTCACAAAAATGCTAATGGCAAATAACAGTCCAAATTTTTATAAAATTTTGTTTGAAAGTTGGCGTCGCTTTTGTCAAATCATCACAAAACCGCGCCAAAAATTTAGTTTTTACACATTAAATCTAAAGTGCATCACATCGCCATCTGCGACGATATAATCTTTGCCCTCTAGGCGTAATTTTCCAGCCTCTTTTGCGCCACTTTCGCCACCACAAGCGATAAAATCCGCATACGAAATGACCTCAGCTTTAATAAAGCCTTTCTCAAAATCATTATGTATCGCAGCTGCTGCGCGCGGGGCTTTTGTGCCAACAGGTATCGTCCATGCGCGGACCTCTTGCACGCCAGCTGTAAAATAGCTCATCAAATTTAGCTTTTTAAACGAAATTTGGATAATTAAATCAAGCCCACTTTGCGCCACGCCTAAGCTCTCTAGCATCTCAAGTGCCTCATCATCACTCAAACCGATTAGCTCCTCTTCGATTTTCGCGCAAATTTTAATCACTTCCGCCCCGTGCGAAGTCGCATAATCTCGCACCGCACGAACATAATCATTATCCGTGCTAAGATTTTCTTCATCAACATTCGCCACAAAAATCATCTCTTTTGCTGATAGCAATCGCAACTCTTTGTTTAAATTTGTAAAAATTTCATCATCAAATTTCTCAAAACTGCGCGCGTCTTTTCCATTATTTAGATGTTCTAAAAGCTCATTTGCCAAATTTAGCGCATCTTTTGCGCCCTTTGCATTAGCTCTTGCTTCGCGCGTTAGTCGTTCGATTTTGCGCGTTAGTTGCTCAATATCGGCTAAAATCAGCTCAGTTGTGATAACCTCAATATCACGCACAGGATCTACGCGCCCATCTACGTGAGTGATGTTTTCATCATCAAAACAGCGCACAATATGCAAAATAAGCTCCGTTTCGCGGATATTAGAAAGAAATTTATTTCCTAGCCCTTCGCCTTTGCTTGCGCCTTTTACAAGCCCTGCTATATCTACAAATTCTATGCTTGATTGGACTATTTTTTGCGGATTTACTATCTTTGCAAGGTTATTTAGGCGAGGATCGGGCACACCAACTATCGCGCGATTTGGCTCTATTGTGCAAAATGGATAGTTAGCAGCTTGCGCGGATGCGACTTTTGTTAGTGCATTAAAAGTGGTCGATTTGCCTACGTTTGGCAGACCCACAATACCTACGGCAAGTCCCATTACACGCCCTTTTTATCGCAACCGCAGCTTGGTTTTGCGAGTGCTTTTAGATAGTAGATTACGGCTCTTATCGCCGCGCCTGTTGCGCCGATTTGATTATAGCCCCACGCTTTTTCTAAATATGCAGGTCCAGCGATGTCAAGGTGTAGCCACTTATCTTTGAAATCGTCTTTTATAAATTTATCCAAAAATAGCCCAGCCGTAATCGAGCCGCCATAGCGAGATGAGGCGGTATTTGAAACATCGGCGATATTGCTTTTTATTAAATCTCGCAAATAATCATTAAATTCTAAAATCGTAAAAAGCTCTCCGCTTGGCGCGCTAAGCTCCTTAAATTCGCGTTTTAGATCTTCATTATTTCCCATGATGGCACTTGTAAATTCGCCAAGCCCAACGACACAAGCACCTGTTAAAGTGGCGAAATCTATGATTAAATCAGGGTTTAAATCCTGCGCGTAGCTTAAGCAATCAGCCAAAACAAGTCGTCCTTCAGCGTCTGTATTTCGCACCTCGATTGTCACGCCTGAACGCGAAATTAGCACATCATCGGGCTTATAAGAGTTTCCGCCTATCATGTTTTCACTCGCGCCTAAAACAGCGTGAATTTCAAAAGGCAAATTTAGCTTAGCGGCTGTTGCGATTATGCTCATCGCGGATATTGCGCCACTTTTGTCGCTTTTCATTGTTAGCATATAATCGCTTGGTTTTAAGCTAAGACCACCACTATCGTATGTCAAGCCTTTGCCTACAAGTGCGATTTTTTTGAGTGCATTTTGTGGTTTGTAACGCAAATGAATTAGGCGCGGTGGAAGTGCGGATGAGCGATTTACGGCTAAAAATGCGTTCATATTTTGTTCGCGCAAGAAATTTTCATCATAAATTTCGCACTCCAAATTTGGAATTTCATTGGCTAATTTTCGTGCATCATCTGCCATTTTGATCGGCGTGTAAATTTCCGGGATCTCGTTTACACAATCTTTGGCGAAGTTTGTAAAATCGGCTAAAATTTGTGCCTCTTTGATACCGTCACGAATTTTGGCAAATTTTAGCTCGCGTTCGTTGTATTCGTCGGCGCAAAAGTAAATTTCATCTAAAGTCGTGCTATTTTTTACTGATTTATACTTATCAAATTCATAAGCTCCAAGCACAAATCCCTCGACCAATGCGCTAAATGAGAGCTTTTGACAACCGCAAATATATGCGCCGATTTTTAGTGATTTGATTTTGTATGATTTTAGCGCGTTCCAAATTTTAGCCGCACCTAGGCGCACGGCGTCGTATTTTAACGCTTTTATTCCGACATAGATTCTGCGATTTTGTGGCAAAATTAAAACGCCATCGCCTTTGTAATTATAAAAGTCAAATTGATCTGCGTCTTTGATAAATTTGTGTTTTAAATTCTCTCCGACGATAAAAATCGCCTCAAAATCGGCTGAAATTTCGTCCATATGTTTTTCCGTGAGTTCAAATTTCATTTTCTTTCCTTTCTGTTTGTTAAAATTCTATTTTCGATCTTTCCTAAAATTCTAAAAAATCCAAAAACAATCACCACAACCAACGGAACAAAATAGTACCAGTGTTCCTCGATTATGCTGATAAATTTCCAAATTTCATCGCCAAAATACCACGCCAAAACTATCGTAATCGCCGCCCAGCACCAACCGCTAATGAGATTTATTAAAGCAAATTTTCGCGCGTTGTAGCGTGTGATGCCTATACTCATCGGGATAATCGTGCGAAATCCATATAAATAGCGTTGCAAAAAGATCAAAATCCAGCCATAGCGTTGCAAAAGCAGGTGTGCGATGGCAAATTTTGAGCGTTGAGAGCTAAGTTTTTTCGTGATAAATTTTTGATTATAACGGCCGATATAAAAGTAAATTTGATCCCCGACAAACGCGCCAAGTCCAGCAATAAAAATCGCCAAACGTATATCAATGTAGCCTTTATGAGCTAAAATCCCACCTAAAATAAGAGCTAATTCACCCTCTAAAATACACCAAAGAAACAGTATCAAATAGGCATATTGATGGTAATTTAGCATCCAATTTTTTAGAAATTCTTCCATGTTTTAAACTTCCAAAACGCTATAAAGTGGCGTTGTAGATGAAATTTTTTCACACCCTCTTAACTCTTTTAAATTTATGATAAAACACGCTTCAATGCACTTTGCTTTTGTCTGATTTATCAAATCAATAGAGGCTTTTGCGGTGCCTCCAGTCGCGATTAAATCATCGATCAATAATACTTTTGCATTCTCTACGCGATCAAAAGCGTCTATGTGAATTTCTATTTGATCGACGCCGTATTCAAGCGCGTATTTTTGCGAAAGCGTAACGTATGGTAGTTTGCCAGGTTTTCTAATCGGTACAAACGGGACATTTAATCTAGCGCAAAGTGCCGCGCCAAAGATAAATCCGCGACTCTCGATCCCAGCGATAAAATCTAAATTATAGTTTTCATATCTCTCACAAAGATGATCTAGTAGAAATTTAAACACCTTTTTATCGTTTAAAAGCGTCGTAATATCGCGAAATTCAATGCCTGGCTTTGGGAAATCTTTTATTATGCGGATACTATCTAATAGATATTTTTTATCTTGATTGCTTAGCTCTTTCAAAATTTGATCCTTTTTATAAATTTGATAGTTTTTCTACGCGTCTAGCGTGACGGCCGCCGGCAAATTCGGTGTTTAAAAACGCTTTTATCATCTCTTCTATCATTAGTGCGCCGCACGTTCTACCCCCGTATGCTAGGATATTTGCGTTGTTGTGTTCTCGTGCCAAAGTGGCGGTTGTTACGTCGTGGCAGAGTGCACAACGAATTTTTGGGTTGCGATTTGCTGAGATTGAGATGCCAATGCCCGTTCCACACATCAAAAAGCCTAAATTTCGCTCATCTTGCGCCACAGCATCAGCTAAAGCTTTGCCAAAATCAGGATAATCAACACTTTCGCTACTATTTGTGCCTAAATCTATCGGCGAGTAGCCTAAATCAGATAGAATTTTCTTTGTAAGCTCTTTTGCGCCATATCCGCCGTGATCGCTCGCCACGTAAATTTGATTAATTTGCATTCTCTTCCCCCTTTATAAACCTGCTCTCATTTTGGAGAGTATCTACAAAACGCCCGACGCGATCCCAGCGAATTTGCCTGTTTTCATCTAAGCTAAAATAGACAAACCACGGCTGACCAACAATGAGCGAATAATCGACGCTTCCCCAAAAACGGCTGTCGTTTGAGTTGTCGCGATTGTCGCCAATCATGAAAAATTTACCTTTTTCTATCATTTTATAAAAGGCGTTAAAATCATTGAAATTATCTCCCAAAGCCGGTAATTCGCTCACAAAAATTCTACTCATCGCAAATTGATCGTTAAAACTAGCTGTGATTGATAGCTTAAACTCTCGTCCGTTTTCGTAGTGAATTCCTTTAAATTTGAGCGGTTCTTTTACAAATTTCTTTCCCAAAAGCACGACAATATCGCTTTTATCAAAATTTGCATCAATAAACTCATCGCCCTCGTGCGGACGCAGATAAAACGCACTCGGCGTGTAGATTACCTCATCACCACCAACGGCAAAAAGACGCTTTACAAAGTGTTGTTTATGATTTAGAGGAAATCGAAAAATAACTATATCTCCACGCTTTGGATCATCTCCGCGCGTTAGGTGCCCATCGCCTCTAAAATCAGGCAAAATCGGCTTTTCAATCCATGGAATATGTGGCACTGGGATACCATAAACGTATTTTTTACCAAATAAAAAATCGCCCTCTAAAAGCGTATTTCTCATCGAACCGCTAGGGATAACAAATGCTTGCGCGAAAAACATAATAAAAACAAGCACCAAAATAACAGAGCCCGTCCAAGTCCCAAAAAAGTTCCAAATTTTACGTAATTTTTCTATCATTTTTGGCTATCTTTTAGGCGTTTTTGCGCTGATTTTATTGTATTTGATAAAAGCATTGCGATTGTCATTGGGCCTACGCCACCAGGAACTGGCGTGATTAGTTCGCATTTTGGCGCGACTTCGTCGAAATTTACATCGCCTACTAAACGTCCATCTTCTAGGCGGTTTATACCTACATCAATCACGACTGCGCCATCTTTTACCATGTCGGCGCGTAAGAAATTTGGTCTGCCAATTGCTACTACGATGATATCTGCGACGCGCGAAATTTCAGCTAAATTTTTCGTTTTTGAGTGCGCGATTGTAACCGTTGCAGAAGCGTTTAATAATAAATTTGCCATCGGCTTTCCTACTATATTACTTCGCCCGATAACTAATGCGTTTTTCCCCGCTAAATCCACCCCATATTCGGCGAATAATCGCATGATTCCAAGTGGCGTGCAAGGCACAAATCCATCTAATCCGCTAACTAAATTTCCAACATTTACCGCGCTAAATCCATCGACATCTTTGCGCGGATCGATTGCTTTTAGCACTGCATTTTCATCAATATGGCGCGGTAGCGGGAGCTGGACTAAGATGCCATCTATTTGATCGTTTGAGTTTAGATCTTTTATCAAATTTATTAGTGTCTCTTCGTTTGTGTCTGTGCTTAAGCGATAGATAAAAGAGGCGATTTCGCATGCGATAGACGCTTTTTCTTTGCTTGCGACGTATGTTTGGCTCGCTTTATCATCGCCTACTAAAATCACAGCAAGCCCTGGTTTTACGCCTTTTGCGCTTAATTCTAACGCTTTTGCGCGAACTTCATCTTTTGTCTTTTGAGAGATCAATTTTCCATCAATTAGCTTCATTTTTTGTATCCTTAAAAATTTTCAAAAAAGTTCGTAATAATAGCCAACTTTAAATTTAATTAAATTTAATTTATAGTACCATTCGCCCAAAAATGGGAAATTTCATGAAATTTAGTATTATATTTTTTACTTTTTTACTTGCATTTAGTAAAGATTTTATCACTGACATAGAATACGGAAAAATGCTCTATAAAAATCCGCGTGGCGTGGGGTGTAATAAGTGTCATGGCGAAAAAGGCGAGGGCATGGTGATCGCAAAATATGTTGATTTTAATAAAAGCTCAAAAACGCTATTTGAAACCGAGTTTAAAACCCCGTCTATAAATGCGCTTTCGTTGCAAGAATTTACCGATGCGGTGCTAGATTCAAAAGATGTTATGCCGACATATTTTTTGACAAAAGATGAGATAATTGCGCTTTATAAGTATTTAAAACAGATTAATTCAAAGGAGGCAAAATGACATTTAGCGATGTTTTGGCGTTTCGTCATGCGTGCAAAAATTTTGACGAAAGTAGGGCGATAGGTGATAGTGAATGGGCGCAAATTTTAGAGGCAGGTCGCCTTGCGCCTTCGTCTTTGGGGCTTGAACCTTGGGAATTTGAGCTAATTGAAAACAAAAATTTGCGCGAGAAATTGCGTGGGGCGTGCTGGGGACAAGCACAGATCACGAGTGCTTCAAAACTTCTAATAATCTATGCGAAAATTAGCGATTTAGCACCAAATTCGGATTATATTTTCCGTATGGTTTCACGCCGAATGGATAAAAACTCAGACGCTCATAAAGCCTATATGGGTGCCGTAAATTCGGTCTTAGAACAGGTTGGTTTAGCGCCGAATTTGGTATTTGGCTGGGCGAAGGCGCAGTGCTTTTTATCGGCGATGAATATGATGAGTGCGGCGGCTTTTTTGGGTATTGATAGCTGTCCGATTGAGGGTTTTGTTGAGCGCGATGTTAATGAAATTTTAGGCGTAAATCCAGATGTTAAGCGCGTCGCGCTTATTTTGCCTTTTGGTTATAGGATTCAAGAGCAAAAGCCAAAAATCCGTAAAAATTTAGATGAGTTTTACACTCAAAGATAACTCAAAATTTGCAAGATATTTTTGGATATCTTGCCCTTTTAAATCGCGAAATTATCACTCAAAATTTCATTTTATGCAAAATCAAAACCCAGCGCGATTAAATTTTTAACGAAATTTTCTACATAAATCACGCTGAAATTTGTGTGTGGTTAGTAAAATTTGCCTATATTTTTTGTTTTAAATTTGACAAGAAATTTAAAGCTTATAAATCCTGATTTCGCGCGTGAAATTTCCTTTGGTGTCAAACTTGAAAAACTAAATTTAGATATGGATTAGTGAAGTCTACTTTGGTGTTAAAAGAGCAATAAAGAAAAATGCGTGTGTCATAAATAAAACTCCAAAGAGTTAATGTGAGAAAAACTGCATTATCAATAAGAGTGTAAAAATTAGATTGCCGATTGCGCAACTTTAGCTCACTTTATATTAAAACACTCAATCAAAAATTCCTAAACAAGGTTAAAGTCAAAAAGAAATTTTAAAGAATGCAAATTTGCAAAATAGCTTTTGCCAAAGAATACTACAAAAAATTGATAGCAAATTTGATTGAGTAATAAAATTTAGATGAGATAAAACGAAATTTTAAATTTATTTAGCCAAATCAAATTTGGCTAAATAAAAAGCGATTTAAACAATCTGTTTTTTCTGTGATATCTGCGCTGCAACCGCTGTAAAAAGCACGTCAGTCGAACTATTTATCGCCGTTTCTACTGAGTCTTGTATCACACCTATGATAAATCCGATAGCGACTATTTGCATCGCGACTTCGTTTGGGATATTAAATAATGAGCAAGCAAGCGGAATTAACATAAGCGAGCCACCAGGCACGCCACTAGCCCCGCAAGCGCCAACAGCCGATACCACGCAAAGCAAAATCGCCGTGCCAAAGCCGACCTCAATACCTAAAGTATGCGCTCCCGCAAGTGCCAAAATAGAGATAACGATCGCCGCCCCAGCCATATTTATCGTCGCACCAAGCGGGATCGAAATCGAGCTTAACTCATCAGGGATATCAAGCTTTTTACAAAGGCTTAAATTGACAGGGATATTTGCAGCTGATGAGCGTGTGAAAAACGCCGTGATGCCACTATCTTTTAGGCATGTAAAGACGAGCGGATATGGATTTTTGCGCGTTAGCATTAGCACTATTATCGGATTCACAACTAAAGCCACAACGCCCATCGCAGCGACTAAAACAACAACGAGTTGTCCATATCCCAAAAGGGCTTTTGCGCCCGTTTCAAATACCGCAGAAGTAACAAGCCCAAATATTCCAAACGGCGCTAATTGGATTATAAATTGCACTATTTTTGATACGCCTTCGCTTATGTCTGTGAATATTTTTTTCGTCTGTGGATCACTAAATTTTAAAGCGATACCAAGACCGATAGACCACGCCAAAATCCCGACGTAATTTCCATTTGCAATGGCGTTGAATGGATTATCTGCGATTTTAAAAAGTAGATCTTTTAGCACAATCCAGACATTTTGAGGGACGCTTTTGTTTACTGCTTCAATGTCGTTTAAAGTGAGCGTAGTGGGGAATAAAAAACTAGCCCCAACGCCAACGCAAGCCGCCGCTAATGTGCCGATGATGTAGAGCAAAATCACGAGTTTTAATCCGTTTGTCGCGCCGATGCGTCTGTTTAAAATCGAGCTTAAAATCAGCAAGAAAACTAAAATCGGCGCAGCTGCTTTTAATGCGCTAACAAAAAGTGAGCCAAAAATAGATGCAAATTCGGCAAAATTAGTTAAAAATTGCCCCAAATTTGTCTCGCCAAATTCGACATTTTCAACGCCATTACGCGCTGCAAAGCCTAAAATAGCTCCTAAAATAAGCCCGATGATGATGCGCAAGATAAGATTTGTATTCTTATAGCTAGCGACTAATTTGTGCATGGGAGTCATAAAAACTATCCTTTCGATAATAAAATTCATATTAAGATGAAGTTCGCAATGTACCTAAATTATCTTAAATTTTGGCTTGAAATTTTGCAATTGTTTTATAGAAATTTAAAATTTATTGTTTTATTTGTTGTGCTTTTTGAAATTTGGAAATTTGTATTTTTTAAAATGTTACTTTTGTTTAAAATTTGGCTCGCAAATTTAGTCTGAATTTCTAAATTTTACGTGCCAAATTTGATTTTTTATTATTCTGTTTTTAGCTCTTTTTCTACGATTGCGTCGGTTAAAATTTGCAAATTTGATAGACTTTGAAGATGAGTGTAAATTAGCTCTAAATAGCCTCTGCGTGCAAAATCAGCGAGCGTTTTATCGTCTAATTTATCTAGTTTTTCGCGATCTACCACATAAAATCCGCTTATTAATGCGCGATTTTCTTCGCCGATTGTTAGCTCTTTTGGCTCTAAAATTCCAGCATCTTTCATCTCTTTTAATGCGTTTTTAGTGTGATCTTCATCTTCGCTAAATTCTTTCGTATTTTCGATAATTTGCGCTAAAAAATCGCTCTCTTTTCCGACTTTAAATAGCTCTTTTCCACTCTTAAAATCGGGCGCTTCGGCATCTATACAAAGAAATTTCTCATTATCTTCGTTTTGAGCCAAAACAAACGGATAATTTTGCACCGCAAACGGCACATATCCATTAAAATCATCATCGATTAATACATTTTTTGATTGTCCTAAAAGTGCAACAAGCCTGGGCGCTTCTTCTTGTGTGATAACAATGGCAAATTTTAGCGAGCAAGCCGCCATTTCACGAGCTGCTATTGGTGCATAGGGCATCGTGTATTTGCTTACTTTTTTAAAGCGCAAATTTTTGTGTGTCTCTTTGTTTAAAGCTTCTAATTTCATGGTGTCTCCTTTAAATTTTTGATCTATTTTTTTGAAATTGAAGGGTTATTTTATCTTAAAAAAATATTTTTTTGCGTTTAAAATTAATTTATTTGTTTTTGGCTAAAATCAGCGACTTTTTTACGAGGCGCAATATAATGAATTTAACAAAAACAAACATAAAATCCGAGGCGATTGGCGGAATTTTAATAATTTTGGCTGTAATTTTAGCTCTAGTATTTCAAAACACGATTTTAACTGGCTTTTATAATGAATTTTTACGTATGCGCGCTGGGATATTTTTTGGTGAATATCAAATCGTAAAGCCGGTGATTTTGTGGGTAAATGATGGGCTGATGGCTCTATTTTTTTTCTATATCGGGCTTGAAGTTAAAAAAGAGTTAATGATTGGCGCGCTTAGCTCTTTGCGCGCTGTTGCGTTGCCACTTATTGGCGGAATAGGCGGTGTAATTATCCCCGCGCTCATATTTGTGGCTTTAAATTTTAATGATAAATTTGCTATTGCTGGTTGGGCGATACCGACTGTGAGCGATACTGCTTGTGCTGTGGGGATCTTGCTACTTTTGGGCTCGCGCGTGCCATCATCGCTAAAGATATTTTTGCTACTTTTGGCGATTATTGATGATATTTGCGCGGTTGTGATTGTTGCGCTATTTTATACGAGTGAGCTATCAAATTTTGCGCTTTGCATGGCTTTTATTATGATTGCAACGATGGCTGTTTTGAACTTTTTAAAGGTGAATAAAATTTCGTTTTATATTTTGGCGGGTTCTTTTTTGTGGGTGAGTTTTTTAGAATCAGGCATTCATACGACAATCGCTGGAATCATCGCTAGCGCGTTTATTCCACTAAAAGAAATTAACGGCGTTTCGCTTGTTAAAACACTAATTCATTCACTAAAAAATATCATAACTTTTGTCGTTATGCCGATTTTTGCTTTTGTAAATTCGGGGATCGCTTTAAGTGGTGATGCGTTTGCAAATTTGGCTCACAATGTTTCGCTTGGCATTATGTTTGGTTTGGTCTTCGGTAAGCCGCTTGGCGTGTTTGCTTTTTCTTATGTGGCGATTCGTTTAAGATTGTGTCAGTTACCAAGCGGTTCAAATTTTAAGCAGTTTTTGGGGCTGGGGTTTTTAACGGGTATTGGTGCTAGTATGAGCCTATTTATTGATGCTGTGGCGTTTAAAGATAGTGCGAATTTCTACTACGCAGATAAGCTTGCGATTTTGATTGCATCGTTTGCTAGTGCGATTATCGGGTTTAAAATTTTATACTCTAGTGGGAGAAATTAGACGGCTAAATTTCATCAAATTTTTAAATTTGATGAAATTTGTTTTGGTTAGTCGATCTTTAAAACACTCAAAAACGCTTCGCTTGGCAGATTTATTTTGCCGATAGCTTTCATGCGTTTTTTTCCTTCTTTTTGTTTTTCTAAAAGCTTTCTTTTGCGCGTAATATCGCCACCATAGCATTTAGCTGTTACGTTTTTGCCCATGGATTTTACGTTTTCGCGCGCGATAATTTTGCCACCGATGCTTGCTTGAATCGCGACTTCAAAAAGCTGTCTAGGCACGATCTCTTTCATCGCTTTTACTAGTTCGCGCCCTTTTTGTTCGGATTTTACGCGCGGAACAATGATGGAAAGAGCATCAACAGCCTCCCCAGCTACGCGAATATCAAGCTTTACTAAATCCCCCACGCGGTAATCTATCGGCTCATAATCAAAGCTTGCGTAACCTTTTGTGAGTGATTTTAGCTTGTCGTAAAAATCCATAATTATCTCATTTGAAGGAATTTCATACTCTAATAAAACGCGATCTTGCGTGATATAGTCCATCTTTGTTTGCACGGCACGACGAGAGTTTAAAAGCGTGATTAAATTTCCTAAAAATTCGCTCGGCGTAATGATTGTCGCCTTTACATATGGCTCTTTTATGTAATCTATATAATTTACCTGTGGCAGATCGCTTGGAGATTTTATGCGTAAAATTTCGCCACTTGTAAGACCTACTTCATATGTAACAGTCGGCGCAGTAGCGATTAAATCAAGATTAAATTCGCGCTCTAAACGCTCTTTTACTACCTCCATATGTAAAAGCCCTAAAAACCCGACGCGAAATCCAAACCCAAGCGCAGCCGAAGTCTCAGGCTCATAGCTAAGCGAACTATCGTTTAAATTTAGCTTGATTAACGCATCGCGTAGGTCTTCAAATTTATCCGTTTCCACAGGGTAAATTCCTGCAAAAACAAACGCCTTTGCCTTTTCAAAACCAGCCACGGGTGCATCAGCTTTGCGTCCAGCATGCGTTATCGTATCGCCTACTGCGACATCGGCGACGTTTTTTAGCCCCATAACAACAATGCCGATTTCGCCACTTTTTATCTCGTTTGTCTTTATCGGTGCGATAGGGTTTGGATACATTAAATCTAAAATTTCTTCTTGTTTATTTGTGCCCATAATTAACGCTTTATCTCCTTTTTTAAGCGCACCATCATATACGCGCACAAGCGCAAGCGCGCCTAAATAGTTATCAAACCAACTATCATAAATGAGCGCTTTTAATGCTAAATTTGGTGTAGATCTTGGCGCAGGAATTCGCTCAATAATCGCTTCTAAAAGCTCATCAATGCCGATACCAGTTTTTGCGCTAACGCAAATCGCTTTAGAACAATCGATGCCGATAATATGCTCAATTTCATCTTTTACGCGCTGTGGATCTGCGCTTGGGAGGTCGATTTTATTTAGCACGGGGATTATCTCTAGATTGTGTTCTAGTGCGGTATATACATTGGCGATTGTTTGAGCTTGGACGCCTTGACTAGCATCTACAACTAGCAACGCGCCCTCGCAACTAGCAAGCGAACGCGAAACCTCATAGCTAAAATCAACGTGTCCTGGAGTGTCGATTAAATTTAGAATATATTCGTCTGAGTTTAATTTGTATTTTAGGCGCACGGATTGGGCTTTTATTGTGATTCCGCGCTCTTGCTCGATATCCATTGTATCCATGATCTGTTTTTTCATTAGGCGATTTTCGACTGCGCCACACTCGCTAATTAGGCGATCAGCAAGCGTGCTTTTGCCGTGATCAATGTGTGCGATGATGCTAAAATTTCTGATGTTTTTCAAAGTTTATCCTATAAAATTTAGTTAAAAAATCGTGCGATTGTGCCAAAATTTGCATTAAATTATAATTTAAATTTCATCTTCGTCGTAAAGTTCGCCAACTAGCTCTTCTAAAATATTCTCCATCGTTACAATCCCGCTTGTCCCGCCATATTGATCGATAACTAGCGCAATATGGGCTTTTGCAAGCTGCATTTTTGCTAAAATTGCTGAGATTTCATCATCTTCACCCACGCGCAAAATCGGGAAGATAAATTCCTCTATTTTGATCTTTTTACCTGCAATTATCGCTTTTAACAGCATCTTTATCGGAATATAGCCAAGCACATGATCGAGATCTTTTTTATAGGCGATTATGCGTCCGTGTTCCGCGAAATTTGGCTCTTTTATCTGTGTGCTAAGGCTCTCATTTACTTCAAATCCGCTAATATGCACGCGCGGAGTGAGAATTTCACGTGCCTTGATATTTTTAAATTTGATCGTGTTTTTTAAAAGTTTGCTAGCCTCATCATCGATTAATCCAAATTTGGCGATATCTTCTGCCATTATGCGAATTTCATCTTCGGTTGCGACTTGATTTTTTAAATTTGGCGTGATGAAATTTACAATTTTTGCGGTGAAATTTGAGATTGGATACACGATGATAAAAAAGGCGTAATAAAGAGTGTTTATCAAATTTGCGCTTTTAATACAGAGCGTAAAAGATAGGCGTTTAGCAAAAATTTTAGGCAAAATTTCGCCAAAAAGTAACAAAATAAATAGCAACACACCAGAGCTAATAGATGAAGCAACTTCCCCTAAAATGGGTTCTAAAAGGTCTTTACTTAAAATTGCGGCTAGCGATGAGAGTAAAATATTTACAAAATCATTGCCAAAGAGTATCGTCGCGATTGTTTGATTGTAATTTTGCGCTAGTTTTAGGGCGATTTTTGCGTTTTTGTCATTTTTGGAGGCTTTGCTTAGGCGAGATTTTTTCACCGCTGAATACGCCATATCCACAGCCGAAAAAAACGCAGAACAAATTATAAAAAATATCAATAAAACAAGATATATCGTGTGTCTAGCGTCCATTTTTATGCCTTGAAATTGCGGGATTTAAAATAGAAAATTTGGTTTGTTTGGTTAAAAATTTGCGCCAATTTGCACCGTTAAATTTGGTAGAAATTTGGTTGAAAATTTTTGTCTGGTTTAAATTTGTTTTAAAATTTAAATTCGCCGCTGGGTTTAAATTTGCTTCATAGATTGAATTTGTGGCGGAATTTAAACTCGCTTTTGAGCTTAAATTTGCGTAATTTTCATGTTTTTTCTCATCGATTTTGCCGACTAATTGCCCTAAAATATCTGTAATTGTCACCATACCGAGCAAATTTTTTCCATCATAAACGAGAGCGATTTGCGTTTTATGGCGACGAAAACTGCCGATAATCTCGTCAATTTTGCGCTCTTTGGGCACGATTAGAGGCTTTGCTAGGCACTCGTTTATTTTTACGTTTGGGTTTTTTAAAAATTTGCGTAAAAATACTTTGACTAGCAAAATTCCTACGATTTTATCCGTTTCGCCGTAAAAAAGCGGGATTCGCGAGTGTTTAAAACGCTCTAAAATTTCTAATAATTTTTCGTGCGAAAGTCCGCTTAAATGTATCATTTGCATCTTGTTTTTCGGGATTAAAATTTCACCAACACACTTATCGCTAAATGAGAACGAATTTAAAATTACACTCTTTTCTTCATCATCAAAAATCCCATTTTGAGCAGAAATTTCTAATGCTTGATTGAAGTCATCTTTTGTGATTTCTGGTTCGACGTTGGTTTTAAAAATGCGCGTGATAAAATTTGAAATCGCATAAAAAATAATCGTAAAAGGGGCTAAAATCAATATAAATGGGAGCAAAATCCAAATGATTTTTAGTGCTAATTTTTCCGGGATTTTCTTGCCAAGCTGTTTTGGTAAAGCCTCGCAAAAAGCATAAACAACAATTGTCGTTATGATTGATGAGAAAAGCAAAATAATCCCGTCGTCAATAACGCCGCTAAACTCTGATAAAAATAGATAGGTCGCGATGAATGAAAGCCCGATATTTACGAAGTTGTTGCCGATTAAAATCGCGATTAGTGTTAGATCAAATTTGGCTAAAATTTTCAGCACAAGTTTGGCAGAAATATTGCCGTTTTGGGCTAGGGCACGCATTTTGTAGCGATTAACACAAGTAAAAGTGGTCTCTGCTAACGAAAAATATGCGCTAGAAAAGATGTAAAAAATCAGAATAAAAATGTAAGCAATCACGGCGCGTCCTTTTAAATTTTGACTTTAAATGTTGGTAAAATTTGGTGCGATTTTAACATAAAGCAAATTTGCCTGAAATAAAAATTAATTTTTTCAGTTTATAATCAGACATTTTTTTAAGGAGAAAATCATGAGTTTTATTAAAGAATTCAAAGAATTTGCGGTGCGCGGAAATGTCATCGATATGGCTGTGGGCGTTGTGATTGGCGGTGCCTTTGGTAAGATTGTAAGCTCGCTTGTGGGTGATGTGATTATGCCGATTATCGGTGTTTTAACAAGTGGCGTGGATTTTAAATCGTTAAAATTTACAATAAAAGAGGCGAGCGAAAATATCCCGGCGGTGACGATAAATTATGGTATGTTTATGCAAACTATTATCGATTTTACCATTATTGCGTTTTGTATATTTTTAACGATTAAAGCTATAAATCGTCTAAAACAAAATAAACCAAAAGAAGATGAGGCCACAAAAGAGCTAAGCGATGAGACTAAACTTTTAAGTGAAATTCGCGATTTGCTAAAAAATAGGTCGTAATTAGCCTGTTTTTTTGCTATTATT
>CAUUFG010000025.1:0-17344 GCA_963544335.1 uncultured Campylobacter sp. | reverse complement strand
CTAAATTTGGCGCATTTAAGAGGGCAAAATTTGACTAAATTTAGCCAACAAATTTCATCAAATTTGGCCTCAAATTTAGCATAAAATGGATCTTTGATATCGCGCAAAATTTATCCCAAATTTACGCAGATTTTTTAGCTCAAATTTCGCGCTAAAACTCACATAAATTTTACGCACTTTGTGTTTTGTCGGCCGATTTATCAGCATTTACAAGTGCATTTTGTGCCAAAAAGCTAGTCTTACAAGCCTAGTTGAGATAAACTCACTCACCGATTGCGTATTTGGCGCGATCTCGCCACTAAGTTTTAGCTTAAATTTCGCGCCAATCCCCGATCGGTGCTCTTTTCGCTTTGATAAGATCGCATTTAATGCTTGATTTTTGGAACGCTCTATTATTTTAAACACGCAATATTACTCGCCCTCTGCTCATAAATTTTCCTGTTTTTAAGAAAACTCTAAGGGGGGGGGGTATAATCAGCTTTTTTATTTATTTTAAAGGAGAAAATGATGAGAAATTTCATCAAATTTAGCGCAGTGGCGTGTGTGTGCGTGGGGTTGGCTGTGGCTGATGGCGGTTTTATTGGTGTTGAAGGCGGATATTCGTTTGGATCTAAGCTAAGCACAAGTGGTGGAAGTGTCAAAGATGGTGCGCCAAATATCGGCATTAAGGGCGGATACGACTGGGGTGATTTACGCAACTATATCCAATACAATCACCATTTCAAAGCAAAAAAATCAAGCCAAGATGATGGCATAAAAGAAAAAGATAAGTGGTCTACTAATGAAATTATCACAGGACTTGATTGGACACCTAGCGTCGCAGATGGCGCAAAATTCGTCCTTGGTGCATATACTGGCGTTTCGTGGCTGGATATAAAAGCTGATTTAGAATTCGAAGATGGTCGAAAAGAACAGATAAAAGACAATTTAAAAGGTTGGCTTTTGGGCGCAAAATTAGGCGCGATAGTGTCTTTGAATGATAACACAGAGGTAGAAGGTGGATTAAAAGTAGATAAAACTTTTGGTTACCATAGCAACGGCGTTTTAAGTGATATAAAACAGCTAAAATACGGCGCATATATGGGAGTAAATTTCAAATTTTAAGGCGTAAAAATGCCAAATTTATCTAATTTTTGGTATAAATTTATTAGATGAAATTTGGCGCAATCTGTGCGTCAAATTTCTTTAAATTTCATCATATATTTTTGGTTTTTTAATTTCAACAAAATCTATCATCGCATTCATCACGGCAATTTTGCTTGCTGATTTTAGCATTTGCGTCGTTATATCAAATTCGCGCAAAAGCCCCATTTTTAGGTATCTCTCTCGCGTCGTCCCAGCCAAAAGTGGCCGCTCGGGAGTAAGCCACAAACCATCACAAAGCACCGCCATATTCGCGCGTGTACTATCGAGCACAAGATTATTTTGCACGATAATCACATCATCACACGCACCGCGCGTCGTAAATATGGCGTCGATCCAATCGCGCTCAAGATATTTGCGCTCATAACGCCCATTTTGACGCACCAATGCAAACGAACTCGGGATTTTTGGCGCGTAATCTCTGTACTCCACGCGCACAAACTCACCACAATCTGTGTATATTAATTTTGCCGCCAAAAGCCCATTTCGTGGTGGTTTTAGCACATCGCGCGGATTAAATTTAAGTCTATTTTGCATTAAAATCGTAGAAATTTGATTTGAGTTTTGCTCTTTTTTAAAATCTAAATTTTGTGCCGCAAAATCATAGAAATTTGGTCTAAAAATTTGCAAATTTTCTCTTATTTTGGCGTCAAATTTGCTCGTTTTTTTAAAATTTGGGATTGTAAATTTATTTTTATTAAAATTTATCGCCCTTTGCATTCGCAAGATATGAAAATCCAAATTTTGCGCCACAAAATCGATAACTCTTATCGTCTCAAAAAGTAAAATAGGCTTTTTCATACAGCTCATCATACTCCTTTTTTATCTCGCTCTCACAAGTTATGCCGCCGCCTGTAAAAAATTCAAATTCGCCATTTTTTACGCGCCTAACAAAGCGAATTAGCACAAAACTCTCTGTTTTTTGCCCGTCAAAATGGACAAAAACGCCCGTATAAAAGCCTCTTTTAGCGCTTTCAACTTCGCTTATTATCTCGCAAGCGCGCTTTTTTGGCGTCCCGCTAATTGAGCCAGCGGGTAAAATTCGCTCAAACAAATCGCCCAAATTTTGCTCATAATTTTCAAATAAATCCGCGCTAATTTTGGAAATTGTTTGCAAAATCTCACCATTTTTTGTGCGCACTTTATAGATATCGCGAAAGCTCTCAACCTGCACATTTTGCGCCACTTTTGCAAGGTCATTTCTAAGCAAATCCACAACCATGCAGTGCTCGGCAAGCTCCTTTTTATCTTGCAAAAGTCTATCTTTGGCGTTTGGAATTTTCGCGTTTATCGTACCTTTCATCGGAAAAGTTTCGATTTTTTGGCGGTTAATTTGTACGAAATTTTCAGGCGAAAAACAGACAAACTCATCGCGAAATTGCAAAACTAACTTTTCGCGCGAATAATCATAAATCTCATTCAAGCTAATTTTGCACGAAAATGGCGTCGCAAAACAGAGATTAAGCAGATAAACATCGCCTTCTTGCATAAAATTTTGCACTTTTTTAAGCGCGTTTTCGTAAATTTTAGGGCTGATTTTGTTGAAATTTAGCTCATATTTTGGCGCGTTTTGCGCTTTGTTTTGCTCGTTTGCAAATTTAAATCTAATACCAATTTCACGCGCAAATTTACTTTCGCAAACAATATCGCTCCAAGGCTCATCAAAGCTTAAAAGCGCGATAAAAGGCGTTTTACTTTGGCTAAATTCGTTCATTTTTTGTATCGTTTTTGCTAACAATTTTCAACCTTTTTTAAAAAATTTAAAACCCAGCGATTGCTTAACTATAAACAAAAATAATTAAAATGGCTCAAGATAAGCGAATTTTCTCTTAAAAAGATGAAACGAAAAATTATCTTTTCTATGGCTTTAAATTTGGATAATCTATGTTTAGTATAAAGACAAAATTTCTCAATGCAATTTAACTGATTTTTGCCATCTACAAATTTTTAGAATGTTTTATTAAAGCTACGCAATCGCCAAACTCCGATATTTAATAGACCTTGCTATCTCTTTTAATATGCTAAACGCAACTTGTTTTTCTGCCTTTCTTGCCTTTTAAAGTATTTTTATATCGCCACAAATTTGCATTAACAAAAGATAAATTTGTAAATTTCACGCACCAAAGAGCCAAAAATTAAAATAAATTTGGCTAGAAATTTAGCTTTATCGCGCTGTTTGATGCCACAAAAGCCAAATTTGATTAGTTTTTGCAAACATACTTTTTTAGTTTTAAACCGCGCAAAATAATCAAATAGAGAAAAATTTCGCCAAAATCATCTCAATTTTTTTGCCTTGAGAATATTTTGCGCCTTTAAACTCGTAAATTTCGCCAAATCAGCCCGCTTTAACCACTAAAATCTAATACCACGCAAACCTAGCGTGCAAAATTAAATCATCTTAAAATTTGCAAATTCGCGCTGAGTTTTTAAGATTTGCGCCTAAAATTTAGTTTAAAATGCGCTCGGTATGCGAAAATAGTGATCGATACTTCCGTGCGCGTGGCCGATTTGTTCGTTCCAGCTTAGGGCTTTGGCGACAAAATCTTTTGCAAACTCAACCGCAGCAAGCATCTCAAGCCCATTTCCCAAAGCGCAAGCGATCGCCGATGAGAGCGTGCAACCCGTGCCGTGGGAGTTTTCGGTCTCTATTTTTGCGCCGTTAAACTCGAAAATTTCGCCATTATCCACCAAAATATCAACTGCTTTGTTTAAGAGATGCCCACCCTTTACAAGCACCGAACAACCTATTTTTTCGTAAATTTTAAGCCCAGCTTCGCGCATATTGGCTACATTTTTAACTGGCAAATTTGAGAGAATTTCTGCTTCGTAGATGTTTGGCGTGATGATTTTTGCTATCGGCAAAAGCACCTTTTCTAGTGCATTTATCGCGCTTTGCTTAAGCAAAACACCCCCGCTTGTAGCGACCATTACCGGATCTGCGACTATGTTTTTTGCGTCGTAAAATTGCAACTTTTGGGCGATAATTTCGATGAGCTCTTCGCCCCAAACCATGCCGATTTTTGTCGCATCAGGCGTAATATCGCTAAAAATTGCGTCGATTTGCGCGCCAACAAACGCCACAGCTACTTCGTTTACGCCAAAAACGCCCGTCGTATTTTGCGCCGTGAGTGCGGTAATCGCGCTCATTGCGTAACATTTTAGCGCGGTGATTGTTTTTATATCGGCTTGAATTCCTGCGCCACCAATGCTGTCTGAACCTGCGATTGTGAGAATTTTTTTCATATTTTATCCTTTAAAATTATGATGATTTTTGGTTTTGTGCCTGTCCATTTTTGAGTTTTCTAATTAAAAATCTAGATGGAGCAAGAGCGTTTATTATCGATTTTTCTACGCAAAATGGGCGATTTAGAGCATAATCAAGCAAAATTTCAGCACCCAAAATCGCACTACTAAGTCCGCGTGAGCCGTGCGCTACATTAAAATAAACATTATCAATAAATTTTGGATTTGTTGCGCAGGTGTGGTGTTTTGTAAATTGTAAATTTTTATAATCATTCAAAAACGCATTAAAATCGTGCAAAGCCCCTATAATAGGGAATCTATCGCCGCTATATGAGCGAAATGCGACGTTTGATGAGATGATATTTTTGGCTAGAAATTTGGATAGTTTTTTAGAATTTGCTTTTAAATTTGGCGCGAGAAACTCTTTTTTGTCTAAATTTTGCGCGATTTGCAAAATATTTTCTATGTTTTTCAAATCATCTTTTTTACGCGATTTATTATCATAATCCCCACGCCCATAAGTCGCGCCGATGAGCTGAAATTTGCGTGTTGGCGGCATGATGTAGCCAACGCTAGAGATAATGCGGCCAATTTTTGCAAATGGGCGCAAAAGCGTGGCTTGACCGCGAACTGAACTAATTTGAACAAACGGGTCAAAATTTTGATAAGTTGGCGAGAAGTTTTGGATCTTATCTTTGCTTTGCTCTAAATTTGGGCTTGAATTTGGATTAGAAATTTGCGCTTGGTTTTTAAGATTTGCGCTTAAAATTTGCGTTTTATCGGATAGTTTTGCGTCTAAAACCGCGCTAAATGTTCCACTTGGAAAAATTGCTGTTTTTGCTTGGATATTGCAAATTTGATGCGAGTTTTGTTTTGAATGATTTAATTTCTTACCAAAATTTAGGTCATTTTTTGCGTTACCAAAGAAATTTTCACTCTCACTTCCAGTGCAAAAAATCAAAATATCGCTAAAAAATGGCTTGTGATTTTTGCAAAAAATGCATATTTTTTCATCAATTTTTTTAAAATTTACAAACTCGCAATTAGTTTTAATCTCTACTTTTTTTGCTAAAAATTTGCAAATTTTACGCGGTTTTAGGCTCATTGCTTGTGGAATTTTTACGCCACAAAGTGCGCCAAAATCCACAAATTTAAACATATCGTCGGCTTTTTTATAACGTTTTTTTAGCGTTTGATCGTATGCAATTATGTCTGCGCCGCAAATTTGCGCTAAATTTCGTGGCAATTTTGCATAAAATTTACAAGCTTTTAAAAATGCTTGTAGGTGCATTTTACCTAGCGCGACGTCTTTTTGTGTGATGAGTGGGAGCAAGGCACCTGCGCGATTTGAACTGCCGTTTGTGGCGATTTTTGCGCGTTTTTCGATGATTTTAACATCAAAACCAGCCTTTTGAAATTTTATCGCAGTTGCGATTCCAGCGATTCCTGCGCCTATAATTGTGACTTTTTTTTGCTCTTTAAATTTGGTGAAATTTGCGCGCAAGTTGTAGAAAAAGCTTCGTGCACGCGGTAAGAAAATAGATGGAATTTGATAAGATTTAGTATCTAAAATGGGGCGAAATTTTATGAAATTTCTCTTTAGTTTTGGACGTGAAAACCAAATTTCATCAAGGAATTTGGGCGGATTTTGCATGAATGCTTCGCACATTTGACGTTTTTTAGCAAATCCTGAGCGCAAATTTAGACTAAATCCATGCTTTAAAAGTGTGTCGCGAAAGTTTTTGGCGACACAATATGAGCGCAAAATCGTGCCAAAGTGGCTTAGTCTTGCGATTTGAGCGATTAGTTCGTCGCTCCACATGTCTGGGTTTTTTGCGGGCGAAAAGCCGTCCATAAACCACACATCAGCGCTAAAATCGCTGTTTTTAAACATCTTTGATGCGTCGCCAATTAGCAGATCAAGCGTGATATTTTTGCCAAAATTTATCCGGTGAAAGCCCTCATTTAGCGGGGAAATTTTCTTAAATTTAGCTATCAAACGCGCGCTAAGACGCGGATAAATTTGAATTTTTTCGTAAATTTCGCGCAAATCGCTTGTGTTTAGCGGGTATTTTTCAGCCGCGACATAGTGCATGACGCAGCCCATTTTGCGGGCAAATTTGAGTGCGCCTAAAAAGTTTCGTCCGATACCAAAACCGCACTCTGCGATGATTAGCGTTGGAGCTAGGAAATGTGGATTTGTGGCTTTTTGGGGCGCGTAAAATTTGGTGGGATTGGAAATTGATAAGGCGTTTTGAGCTTTTGAAAATGCGTTTTGATGGCTGAAATTTTTAAAATTTGTAGTAAAAATTTGGCTTTTAAATTTGTTTTTATTTGCGCTTTGTGATTTGGAAATTTGCTTATAAAATTTGGTGGATTTTATGTCTGTTTTTGCCAGAAATTTAGATATTAAATTTTGATTGAAATCAATTTTTGTTTTGTGATTTTTAAAATTTAGTGGATTAAGCGCGTAAAATTTGGTGAAATTTGGCTTTTGTTGGGCTTTAAAATTTGAATTTTTTAGTGGAGTTTTGTCTGATAGAATTTGGCTAAATTTACTCTTTAAAATTTTATCTAAATTTTTATGTTGCGTTTTGCTTGTGGTTTTATTATTGAATTCACGCCACATTTCTGTGTCAAATTTCGCCCGCAAAGCAAGTGGCAATGCGCTTAAAAATACATGCTCGGATTCGCCTTTTGCGCCTTGTGTGTTGCAATAAATATCGTCAAATTGCGAAGAGTAGGGGGTATTATCATGAAAAATCATATCGGATTTTTCGCAAAATATGCGACGATGCCATCGCTAATGCCTTTTGCAAGGGCATTTTGATATTTATCATCGGCGATATTTGGCCCTTCTTGCGGGTGTGTTATGTAGCCAACCTCGATTAAAATAGATGGCATAGTAGCACCTACAAGCACCCAAAATGGGGCTTCGCGGACACCGCCATCGTTGGCTGAGAATTTCTTTTGCACAGAATCTAGCATATATTTTTGTACATCGATCGCCAATTTATTTGCGGCGACTATCTTTTCGCGGTTTAAGAAATTTAAAAAAGTTTGCTTTGAAAACTGATTCATATCGCCAATATCGCCGTTATTTTCTAGTGCTGCGACCTTTTTTGAACGCTCTGAACGCGATGGACTTAAAAAGTATGTCTCGATGCCTTGCATTTTTGATGCGCTTGATTTTGATGGCGCGGCGTTTGCGTGGATTGAGACGAAAATATCCGCTTTTGCTTGATTTGCCATCGCTGTGCGTGTGCGTAAATTTACGAATACATCTTTTGAACGCGTGTAAAAGACTTTGTAACCGCGCTTTTTAAGATTTACACCGACTTTTTTGGCGATTTGTGCGACTATGATTTTTTCTTGGAGTTTGCCGCTAACTGCGCCTGAATCTTTTCCGCCGTGTCCTGCGTCTATGACGATGATTTTATTTTTTGATGTTGATTTTAGCGGGATTGGCTCGGTGATTTCGCTATTTTTAGCTGACTTTGTTGTGTTTTTGCTAGCTGTTTTGGATGTAAAATTTAATATATTTTCTTTCTTGTTTATCGTGATTTTTTCTGCTTTGTTAAAATCAATACGTAAAATTTGCGGGCTTGCTTTATAAATTTTAATATCACCATATTTTTTTGTATTAAATTTAGCACTCATTGTGATATCAATCGATGCTGTGTTTTGCGAAATTTCGCTATTTTTTACAGCTCGGTTGAATGAAATTTGCACACCATTGTTGATTTTTTGCGTAGCAATGACGCGAAGCTCATTTGCCTTTTTTAGCTCATCTAGCTCGTTTGCGTTTAAATTTAGTGCATAAAAAAGTCCCGCAAAAATCAACCAAATTTTAATTATCTTCGCCATTTACAAGCTTTTCGATGAGTGATTTTACGGGGATTATTTCGTTTAATCGGTAGCCATTTGCGCCTGTGAAAAATAGCCCAGTATCTGTGTTTCCGCTGTATGCATCATAGAGTCTTTCGGCGATGCAATAGCCCACCTCTTTTGCACCTACGCCACGTTTGCAAGGTGCTACACAGTTGCAAATACAGCTGATTTTTGGTCCTTTGTGCTTATCGACTAAATTTAATAAATTTGTGCGAATTCCGCGCGCTGGGTAGCCAACTGGCGAGTGTATTAGTTCTATGTCTTCTTTTTTGGCCTTTAAAATTACGTCTTTAAACTCTGCTGCTGCATCGCATTCATGCGTGCCTATAAAACGCGTCCCCATTTGAACGCCATTTGCACCAAGCGAGATCGCCTTTTCGATGTCATTTTTATCCCAAATTCCGCCAGCGGCAAATAGTGGAAAATCGCCCCAAGCTGAAATTTCTTCGCGCACTTGTGGGATTAATTTTTCTAGCGCAAATTCAGGATCAAGACATTGCTCATAGGTGAAACCTTGATGTCCGCCACTTAGTGGGCCTTCTAATATGACAGCATCTGGTAGGCGGTTGTAGCGTTGTTGCCAGCGTTTGCATATGATTTTTAAAGCCTTTGCCGAAGAGACTATCGGCACGAGTGCGACATCGTCGTAACCTTGTGTAAATTCGGGCAAATTTGTCGGAAGTCCTGCGCCTGAGATGATGATATTAATCCCAGCTTCGCACGCCTCTTTTGCGATACGAGCGTAATCGTTTGCTGCATACATTATATTTACGCCAAGCGGGGCGTCGCCGCAAATTTTACGCGCGTTTTCGATGATGGCAAATAGGCCTTTTTTGGAGTAAAAATTATCGCTTCCAAGCGGTTTTGCATTTAGCTCTTTTGTTATGTGTGTTCTATTTTCATAAAAGCCCGTGCCAACGGAGCTGATTACGCCTAAACAGCCATTTAAACTCACATTTCCAGCTAGGCGATCCCAGCTAATGCCAAGACCCATGCCACCTTGAATTATCGGGTGTTTTAGCTCATATTTGCCAATTTTTACACTCTTCATTAAACAACCCTTAATTTAGCGAAATTTCGCTTTCCAACTTGCAATATATAATTGCCTGAATTTAGTTGAAGTTGGACGTTGTCGATTTTACTTTGATCGATACTCACGGCGTTTGATGCGATTAGGCGTCTTGCATCTGAGCTAGATGAGGCTAATTTGCAAAACATCAACGCCTTTACGATCCATGCTGGGGCGTTTAGTGTGTACTCTTTGATTTGTGTTGGAATTTCGTTTGCGCTGTGAATTTTATCAAATTCATCTTTTGCATTTTGAGCGGTCTCTTCATCGTAAAATCTAGCTACGATTTCTAGCGCGAGAAGCTCTTTTGCTGCTTTTGGGTGCATGTTGCCAAACGTTACGTCGGTCTTGATTTTTTCTACCTCTTCGATACTTTTTGTGCTTAAAAGCTCATACCAGCTCCACATAAGCGCATCTGAGATGCTTAAGACTTTCCCATACATATCGTTTGAATTTTCTGTTACGCCGATATAATTATTTAGCGATTTACTCATCTTATTTGCGCCATCTGTGCCGACAAGAAGCGGCATCATAATGAGAGCTTGTTCTTTGTCTGTGTTATAAATTTTTTGGAGTGTTCGTCCCATTAAAAGGTTAAATTTTTGGTCACTTCCGCCCATTTCGATATCGCTTTTTAGCACGACGCTATCGTATCCTTGAAGCAATGGATATAAAAATTCGCTAATAGAAATCGGCGTTTGTGAGTTGTAACGTTTTGAAAAATCGTCTCGTTCTAGCATTCTTGCGACGGTTGTCGTGGAGGCTAGCTCGATCAAATTTGCCGCATTTAGCGTGTTGTTCCACTCAGAGTTAAATTTGATTTGCGTTTTTTCTGGGTCTAGGATTTTAAAAACTTGGTCTTTGTAGGTTTGTGCGTTTTGTTCTACTACTTCGCGACTTAGTTTTTTTCGCGTCTCATTTTTACCGGTTGGATCGCCGATTTGTCCTGTAAAATCGCCTATTAAAAACTGAATTATTGCGCCGTGACGTTGCAAAAATGCCATCTTTTGTAAAACAACCGTGTGTCCTAAATGAAGATCGGGCGCTGTTGGGTCTAGTCCGATTTTTACATAAAAATGTTCGCCTTTATCGTAAAATTTCTTAATCAAAGAGATGATTTTTTCCTCGTCAATAAATTCCCAAACACCGCGTCTAAGTTCTGCGATAATTTCATTTAAATTTGCCACTTTTTACCTTTCTAAATTTCTAAATTAATTCCCGCGATAAGCATCATCAAGCGAGATGAATTCCACGATTTTATACTGATTTTTCAGCTTATCTTTTACGCTGTCTTGATTTAAATTTTCATTTAATTCCACGATCATCTCAAAAAAATCCGACGATAAATCGCTGTTTTCATTGATATTAATCGCTACTAAATCTACCTGCAAACGCGCCAAATAACTTAAAAATTGAGCCAAAGAGCCACGTTTATTCTCTAAATTTAGTATGATTTTATATCTATGTGGCGCATTTCGTGTCCATTTTACAAAGATCATCTCTTCGCCATTTTTCATCAAATTTCCTGCGCGTTCGCAAAATTTATGATGAACGGTGACGTTGTGAGAGTTGCGAAAGCCGATAATATCATCTCCACGCTTAGGCGTGCAACAATAATCAAACTGCACTTCGTTTATATTGTGATTTGAATAAACGACTATATTGTCAAATTTTTGCTTTTTAACCTCGTATTTGTTCGTAAAAGATAGGAGTTTGCGCGGATATTTTCTCAATATATTTACGATATTTTGAAGATAAACTGAATCGTTTGCGATACGTGCAATTTTTTTTGATAAATTCTCGTTTTCTAGCCATGTGGAGATATTTTTTTGATTTACGCCAAAAATTCCGCATAAAATTTTAAATGCTACTTCGGTATTTATCTCGCGAAGTTGCTGTTTGCAAGCTGCTTTTATTATCGCGCGCGCTTTGCCTGTTTTTACTGCATTGAGCCAACTGCACCTATAATGTGTCGTAGAACCTGTGATGATATGGACGATGTCGCCATTTTTTAGCTCGGTTAAAAGCGGAACTTTTATGCGATTTACATAGGCTTCGGTCGCTTTTAAACCGACTTGTGAGTGAATTTCATATGCAAAATCTAGTGTCGTTGCGCCACGTGGAAGCGTGAAAATCCCACCTTTTGGCGAATAAACGGCGATATCTTCGCTATAAAGACTCTGTTTGGCGTATTCGTAGAGATCCTCTGGAGTTTCGCTATCTTGCATTTTTATATCGTTCATCCACTCTAAATTTGGATTTGAGTAGCCATCTTCTTTGTATTTCCAGTGCGCTGCGACGCCGTATTCTGAGATGCGATGCATATCAAATGTGCGAATTTGCGCCTCGATTATCATCGATTCGTCAAAAATTGTTGTGTGGATTGTTTGATAGCGGTTTTGTTTAGGAAGAGCTATGTAATCTTTAAAACGTGAAATTAGAGGGTTGAAATTTGTATGTATTAGCCCTAAAATTTTATAACAATCCATTGTATTTTCTACGATAATTCTCACTGCTAAAAGATCAAGAACCTCTTGAATTGAGATCCCTTTTCTTTGCATTTTTAAATATATCGAGTAGTAGTGTTTTGTGCGTGTTTGTATCTGAAATTTGCTCTCATCAAAGCCATTTTGTATAAGCAAATTCGAAATTTTGACGCTAAATTTGCGCAATGTAGCCCAAAGCTGCTCTTTATGATCGTTCATATATTTGTCGATTTTGTTGTATTCATGAGGTAAAATATATCTAAAACTAAGATCTTCAAGTAAATTTTTCACAGATGAAATGCCGAGCCTGTGGGCGATTGGCGCATAAACTACGAGTGTCTCTTCGGCGATGCGTTTTTGTTTATCTGGGCGCAAAGCCTCAAGCGTAACCATATTGTGAAGTCTATCGCATAGTTTAACGACGAGGCCGCGCACATCTTCAATTGCGATTAAAAGCATACGTCTAAAAGTAAGCGCAGATGAGTGTAGTTTTTCGTGGCTTTTATCGGTTGATGGGATAAATTTGCTTTCGCGAATGCTTACGATTTTAGTTAAACTTTCGACGATTTTAGCGACGTTTTTGCCAAAATTTTCCTCTATTTGATAGAGTGTGTAATCTGTATCTTCTACAACATCGTGTAATAAAGCAGAGATTACCATGTCTTGTTCTTCGCCTAAAAATGCGACGATACAGGCTACTAATATCGGGTGGATAGAGTATGGCTCACCACTTTTTCTAAACTGCCCATCATGCTGAGTGACGCATAAATTTAGAGCTTTTTGAATTTGATCGTTGCTACAAATTAGAGTAAATAACAGCTCTTGTGCTGTTTTGATCTCTTTAATTGAGACGATTTTTTCTAATAGTTCGCCAAGCTGAAACTCATCTTTAAGCTTTTGGGGTTCCATCGATACCTATTTTTCCTTCGGCGATCTCTAAAAGAGCTATATCGGCGAATTTCATTGCGCGATTTGCTTTGACTAAAACCGGACTTCCGTTTGTTAACATCTCTACGCGTTTTGCGACTATGATTGAGAGCTTATATCTATCATTTCCTGTATTTTGTAGGGCTTGTGCGATTATCTCTTCTGGTCTCATTTTGTTCTCCTTAATTTTTTACGATTGAGCAATGACTAAAATCGCCTTCATAAATTTTAAGCAAATTCCCACTCTTAAACATATTGCAAACCACAATCGGCAGTGAATTATCCTTTGCTAGTGCGATCGCTGTATCATCCATGACCTTAATATTCTCTTTTAGAGCATCATCATATGAGATTAAATTTAGTAGTTTTGCATTGTCAAATTTGTTTGGATCTTTATCATAAACTCCATCTACTTTTGTTGCTTTGATTATCATGTCGGCTTCAATCTCTACGGCTCGTAATGTAGCTGCTGTATCTGTGGTAAAAAATGGATTTCCTGTTCCTGCGGCAAAAATTACGACGCGATCTTTATCAAAGTGCCTTTTTGCGCGGTTTATGATGAAAGTTTCGCAAATCGCTTCCATTTTAATCGCGCTTTGAACTCTTACGTCAATTCCGACATTTTCGAGTGCTTCGCGCATCGCGATCGCGTTGATAACGGTCGCTAACATCCCCATGTGATCGCCGCTTGTGCGTTTGATTATGCCACCAGCTGCTGCGCTAACTCCACGGACGATATTTCCGCCACCGATGACGATGCCTACTTGCGCCCCCGCTTTTACTAAATTTCTAATTTCATTTGCAATAAATTTTAAAATGTTACTATCAATCCCAAAACCATTCTCGCCAGCGAGTGCCTCGCCTGAAAATTTGACTAAAATTCGTTTTTTGTTTTCCATATTATTCCGTTCAAAAAAAATCTCGTGATATTATCTAAAAAGTCTTTAAAATATGTTTATAATGTGATTAATTCAAGCGGGTTTATATGGTGATTTGCCTGTGTTACTTCAAATGTCAAATCCCCGCTGATGCGCCCGATTACGTAGCCTTTTTTGATTATGCTTCCTACTTTGATAGTGGGGGCTATTTGGCTAAGATGCGCATAAATCGTGTGAATATTTCCTGCGTGTTTTACGATGATTACTTTGCCTAAAACGGCTGTTTCATTGACAAAAACAACCTCGCCATTTAGCACATTTTTAACCTGCGAATTATCGCTTTTCGTTCCTAAAACAATCGATTCGTTGAAAATTTTAATATTATAAACAGGGTCTGTGTAATTACCAAATTTGCGCTTTACATACGCATTTTCTAGAGGCGCAATAGTCTTTGCTCCGTGGTATTTTGCTACGCGACTTTCTTGGTAACTAGAGCCATATTGTTTGATCTTTTTATTGATGTTTGCTACGCGTTCATCTTTGATTTGTGGCTCTTCGTCTTCTGAAAAATCGATCTTTTCATCTTTTTTATTTTGGCTTTTTTGGCTCTGTTTTTTTTGCTCTTTTTTCTTTTCTAGCTCTGCTAAACGCTTCTCTTCTTCCGCTTTTGCTTTTTCGCGTTCTTGCTTATCGTCGATGATTTTTAGATCTTGTAAAGTCTTATTTAGCGCCTCTTGTTGTGCGTGTATATCCTCTAGCTGGCGAATGTAGCGCTCTTTATCTTTTTCGAGATTTTCTACGTTTTGAATTTGGCGTTTTTTTGTCGCTTCAAATTCATTTTTTTTGTTATCTAAATTTGCCAAATTTGTCTCAATTTGAGCGATTTTTGTCTGATGAAGTAAAATTTGGCTTTGTATTTTGTCATATTCGCTTAAAATTTTTGCCATATCGTCATTTAAAATCGAATTTAAATTATCAAAAATTGCCCCTCTCATCACACTCTCTGTTGTTGCGATTTCATTGCTGTTTTGTAAAATTTCTAGCGAAAATTCATTGCTAATTAGATCGGTTATTTTATCTTCTAGCTCTTTTTGCATATTTGAAAGAGAGACATTTTTTGCGTTTAGGGTTTTTAACTCTTGTGTTTTATCCGCTGCGTTTTTTGATAGATCATTTATAGAATTTGATAGCTCGTCTAATTTTTTAGATGTTTTATCTATCTCACCAAGTCCCATTTTTACGCTATTGCCGATCTGTTCTACCTTTTTGTTTAGCTCATTTTCCAGCTTTTCTTGTTCGCTAATTTTGCTGATTGTTTTAGAAATTTCTTTCTTTGTATCGGCTGCGTAGAGTGAAAAAACAATCGCGAATAAAAGCCAAAAAGCTCTCATTTTGTGCCTTTATTGCTAATAGAAATCATCGTAATACTTACACAAATAAACGCCGTTAAAATCGAAATGCCAAGTAAAATCAAAATTTCATCTAAAATTATCGACGAAATTTCAATTCCGATCGTCGCCATCGTATTTATGTAAAATGCAAAATGTGGCATAAAAATATAAAAACAAATGCACAAAATCGTCGCTAAAATCGCATCTAAAAACGAAAGCTGATAGAGTCTTGCGCTCTTTAGAAAAAACGGTGCGCCCAAAAGCTCCATTACCTCAATACGGCGCGTGTGCTCTAAAAGCCAAATTTTAATCTGCCTAATCATCAAAAGAACGCCCAAAATTACGATTAAAAATGTAAAAACAGTGATAATATTTTTTAGTAAAATTAAAATTTTATAGATACTATCGTGCGCTTTTGCGAAAATTTCGACCTTTATGACGCCTTTTATCTTTTTTAGCTTATCGGCGATATTGTTTAGCTCGTTTTGACTAGGGAAAAACGCCATTTTAACGTTGTAAAATTTGGGCAAATTTTGTTTTAATTTTTCCAAATTTTCCTTAGAAATTTTATCTTTTAGACGGGTTAGCACTGAATCAGAGTCAATGTATTCTAGCCTTTGAACTTCGGTTAAATTTACATCGTTTATTATGAGTGGTCTATTTGCTACAATTACGATGCTGTATTCGTTTTTCATCACGACTTCATAACTATCCATCAAACGCTGGACGAAAAAACCAAATTGAATCGCCATCAGTAGCGAAAGTAGCGATATTGTAACGCCTATGTGGGTTTTAATTGACTTCATTTATTTTTCCATTTTTGATTTCAAAATGTCTATATTTGTAGCGGAGCATCGATGGGAGCTTGTGCGTGACGACTACGACGCTAGCGCCCCAACTCTCTCTTGCTGAGCGTAAAAGTGCCCAGATTAGGTCGCTTGAATACTCATCTAAATTTCCAGTTGGCTCATCGCATAAAAACAGCTTTGGATTATGGCTCATCGCGCGTGCCATTGCGACGCGTTGTTGCTCGCCACCGCTTAATTCTAGTGGCAATTGATCGGCTTTGTGGCTAAGTTTTACGTGTTTTAATAACCTCATTGCTTGTTCTTCGCACGCTTTTTTACTCAAATTTCCGTCGATTAGTAGCGGTAACATTACGTTTTTTTGGATATTCCACTCATCAATTAGCCTAAAATCTTGAAATACGATGCCGATTCGTTGTCTAATATAGCGCAAACCTTTGGCGCTGATGCCGTTTAGGTGGTTTGAATAGACATACAAATCCCCGCCATAAGGCGCAATATCGCCATAAAGCGACTTTAAAAGCGTCGATTTTCCGCTACCGCTTTCGCCTGTGATGATGACAAAATCGCCTGCGTTTATGGTGAAATTTGCCTCTTTTATAACGTGATTATTTTTATAGCCAAGCGTTAGATTGCTGGCTGTGATTACATCTATCATTTTGCTAAATATTCCTTGATTTTTTCGTGTGCTTTTGCGTTTGCCTTTGTTTTTAGTGGAAATTTAAAATAGTATTCGCAAATTTCGTCTGTGATTAGGATAAAATGCGAAGTTGGCGCGTTAAAACTTCCAAAAGAGACTTTGATAAAAATTTCGTTTTCTTTGAAATTGGATAAATTTTTGTGCGAAATTTCTCTATTTTCATCTAAATTTCTTGCATAAAAAATATCTTCAAAATGGACGAAAAAATCATCAAATTTCAGCGTTTCATTGCGGAAATTTTGCGCGATTTTAGTCGCATCGTAGCGTCCAAAACTAAAATCAAATTCTAGTTTTTCTTGCGCTTTATCATCTACACACTCAAATTTTACTTCGTAAATGTCTTTTTGCTGACGTTTCCAGCGCTCTTCGTATTTGCTTGTGATATTTAAATCTTCGTTTTTTACGATATTTACTCGCGCGCACGGAAAATCCATCATCTTTTCAAGTGCAAATTTAACGTAATTTTCGCTATCGCTTCTAAGCTCAAATATTCCGCCTTTTCTTAAAACGCGTTCGCACTCTTGCAAAAATTCGTAGCTAATTACGCGACGATGTGGCGCATCATCCCATGGAACTGGGAAATGAAGGTAAATTTTATCAAGCGAATTTGAGCCTAGCATCTGCAAGAATGTTCGCGCGTCGCAGTTTAAAAGCGCGATATTATTTAAATTTTGCGCGATGGCTAATTTTGCTACCTGCTCAATTGCTGGCTTGTAAATTTCTATGCCGATAAAAAAAACATCTGGATTATTGCTTGCTTGATATAAAATATGTCGCCCGCTTCCAAAGCCGATTTCTAGGCGTATGTGA
>CAUUFG010000024.1:0-17817 GCA_963544335.1 uncultured Campylobacter sp. | reverse complement strand
GTGATATTGCGCGCAAAAGCAAATTTACAACTACAATTGCGCCAGGGTATAAAGCAAATTTTGCAACCAAAATGGACGACTATTTTCAAAACGTCTATTTAAAACAAAATTCTTTGATAATCTGTTGGTAGCTTGTTAATATTGCTCGAACTTTTTTTTGCGATTTATGTGGATTTTAAAAACCATGACGAATAAAAAACGCCGAGCGCGTCGCAAAATAGTGCGACACAAACTTGCAAAAATAAGTTTTATGAGTAAAACAAATGCCCGCATTTTGTAAGCTTTTGCGATTTAATAAAATTGCGTAAAAAGCTATTTTAAAACCCAATTTTCACAGCAAAATCGGCTAAAATTACACGCAATTTAAGAAAAAAATTATGTTTTATGCACCCAAAAATCACGCTTTTGCCATTTTAAAAACACTTGCGACACATTTTAAGATAATTAACCAAGGAAATTCGCAATTTAAAGGCGTGAATAAATTAGTAATTTACGCAAAATTGAGCGCATTATAAAACAATTAAATTTACATATTACCCAAACTAAATTTGAGCTATTTTTAATAATTTATATCAAAACTAGCGCAAACTCTTTAATTTGCAAATTTATTTTTGCGCCATTAAACGCCACTATCGCTATGCAAATTCGTAAAAATTTAATCGCGCAACAAATTAAAAGCTAAATTTTCGCGCATTTTGGCTACAATTTTTGCTTTTTAAGGAGCAAAAAATGCCACAAAATTTAATAACAAAACTCAAAACAGAACAAAATTTTCGCGAAATCCCCGCGCTTTCGCACACTGGTAAATATATCATCAAAAATGGTCGCAAACTCCTAAATCTAGCTAGCAATGACTACATGGCGATCGCGCAAAATAGCGATTTAACGCGTGAATTTTTACTAAATTTAATACAAAATTTAGATGAAAACAGCGCAAATTTTACACCAAATTTTTACAATAAAAACGTGCTAGAACTAAGGCAAAATTTAGACAAAAACAGCAAAATCACCACACAAAACGAACCAAATTTCACCACCACAAGTGTGCAACCAAAAAGCCAAATTCTTACGCAAATTCTAAATCAACATGCGTCAAATTTTTGCAACAAACAAACCACAACAAATTGTGCCACAAATTTTAGCCAAAACACCTACCAAACAAACCAAATTTTTGCGCAATTTGGTAGCACTTCTTCGCGTTCGCTAAGCGGAAATTTCGATATTTTTGACGCTTTTGAGAGCGAAATTTCTCGTCATTTTACAGATGAAACCGCCGTCAAATTCGCAACCGATTTCGCAGATAAATCAGACAATTTAGATAGCAAATCCGCCTTGCTTTTTAACAGCGGCTATCATTTAAACACTGCTTGTGTTGGTGCTTTTTCGCACCTAAAAAACACTCTAATCATCGCTGACCGCCAAATCCACGCGAGCATAATTGACGGCATAATCCTCTCTCGCGCTCCATTTTTGCGCTTTTTGCACGCAGATATCAAAAAACTTACTCAAATTTTAGAGCGCGAACACGCAAAATACGAGCGCATTTTAATCATCTCAGAGGCACTTTTTAGCATGGATGGTGATTTTTGCGATATTTTAGAACTTGTCGCGCTAAAAAAACGCTTTTCAAACGTGCTTTTATATATCGATGAGGCGCACTCAGTTGGCGCGATCGGCGAAAAAGGGCTTGGATTGTGCGCTAAAATGGGCGTTGCAAACGATATAGATTTTATCGTTTATACGTTTGGCAAGGCGCTTGGTTCGGTTGGCGCGTGCATGATTTGTGCGCCGATTTGGCGGGATTTTTTCGTAAATTTCGCGCGCGGACTGATCTACTCAACGGCACTTGCGCCAATTAACATCGCGTGGTCGAAATTTGTGTTTGAAAAACTGCTTAAAATGGAGTATGAGCGCGCCTATTTAGCCGATCTTTGCGCTGAATTTAAACGCGCTTTGCAACGCAAAAATTACGAGATTTTAGGCGATGCGCACATCATTTCGGTTATCACAGGCGATAATAAAAGTGCGCTAAATTTGGCGCAAAAGTTGCAAAATTTAGGCTATTTTGCCCCAGCGATTCGCACTCCGACCGTCGCAAATGGCTCTCAAAGGATAAGGCTCTCGCTCCACTCTGGACTTAAAATGAGTGATTTAGAGGCGTTGATTGATGGGATTTGATAGTTAATTTTAGTGAAATTTATTTTGCTAAATTTCACTTTTATTTTTATGGCGTGCGCCAAGCTTTTTCTACCCAGCGCAAACCAAATAGCAAGAAAATGGCGAATGCAAAGCGATGAATTTTGATAGCTAATAGATAAAAATATACCGATAAATCTACTTTTGTTTTGATATAAATTATATTTTTAAGAGAACTTTTTAAATTTGCGTTAAAAAGCTCAAATTTGTTTGAATCATGTGTTTACAGCCTATGCACAAGGAAGAACAAGAACAAAAAGTATAAAAAACTGGCAATCTTTTAAATGTTAAGAAATTTATCGGTGAGGATATTGGGATATTTGCGTTTTAAGCTACAAATTAGATAAACAAGGCAGAGTAAATTTAAGCAAAGCTAAATCCAACCAAAACCGAAGTCAATTTTTAAGCTGACTTAACCGATATAATAATAGCAAAGCGAATTTAGACTAACTAAAATAAAGCAAATTCAATTAAAGCGGAATTGATTTTGGGCGAAATAAGTCAAAAATTCAGATAAAACCAACCAAAATAGAGTCAGGCAAACAAAGCTAAAAATAAAAGCTTTTTTATAAATTTTTAACCAAAAGCCGAAATTGAGTAAGAATTCAATATTGAATTTGGCTAGAAATTTTTTAAATCGCCACCCAAATTCGACTAGAAATTTAAAACCCAGCGCGATTTTAACTCAAATTTCAATTTAAATTTTTAAAACAAGACCCCATTTGGAGCCTTGTGAGTTATAGTGCTTTTGAGATAAGATTATTTAGAGATTTTGTAAAATCAATAGGATCTTTTATGCTCATTCCAGCTGAAATTCGCGCCAAATTTAGTAGTATTTTCGCGATTTCATCGATATTTGTGTCGCTATTTAGATCGCGCATTTTTTTAACAATATTAGAATCTGCATTGAGCTCTAAAATCGGTTTTACCTCGCTAGTTTCGCGCCCCATTTGACGCATGATCTCTTGCATTGCAAAATCTGGATCGTCTTTATCAAACGTAAGACAAGTAGCAAATTCGCCAAGAGAATTTGTCAATCTAATCTCTTTTACATCATCTTTTAAGCTCTCTTTGATCTTTCCTAAAAGCTCATCGAAACTCTCATCCTTAACGCTCTCTTTACAAATATTAGAAACATTTGTAAATTTTAGCCCCTTATATTCAAAAATCATAGGTAAAACTATCCCGTCAATCTCATCATCACAAATTAAAACGTCAATATTTTTTGCTTTAAAATCCTCTAAAAGTGGCGAATTTCTCAATACATTTTCATCGCTTCCACTGATGTAAAATATCTCTTTTTGATCTTTACTGACTTGAGACTGATAATTTTGTAAGTCTATAAAATCGTCGCTTTTTACCGATTTAAATAGGCAAAGTTCGAGTAGATCGTCTTTTTCTGGTGAAAAACCATAGAGCCCCTCTTTTAATACTTTTCCAAAAATTTTATAAAATTTGATATATTTTTCGCGATCTTTCTCTTTTAAATTTTTAAGTTCGCTCAATATTTTTTTGACACTTGCCTCTTTAACTGAGCGTAAAATTCGGTTATCTTGCAATAGCTCTCTGCTAACATTTAAAGGCAAATCCTCGATATCCATCACGCCACGAACAAATCGCAAAAATGACGGCAAAAGCTCTTTATTATCATCGGTTATAAAGACGCGTTTAACATATAATTTAACCCCGCTCTCATAATCGGCGCGATATAGATCAAACGGCGCAACTGACGGGATAAAAAATAGCGTCGAATACTCGATTGCGCCTTCTGCTTTTGTGTGAATGTATAGTAGCGGGTCATTGCTATCGTGTGAAATTTGCTTGTAGAATTCATTGTAGTCATCTGGTTTTAGTGCGGATTTTTGCATTTGCCAAATGGCTGATGCGCGGTTTATTTGCTCAAATTTGTATGATTTATCGCCATTTTCTTGCTCTTTTTTTGTGGTTTCATCTGCTTTTGCATCTTTATTTTCATCAAAAACCTCTTTTTTTAGATAGATTGAATATGGAATGTGGTTTGAATACTTTTTGATAATGTTTTCTAATCGATATTCGCTTAAAAATTCATCATCATTTAAAAATAGTGAAATTTCTGTCCCAAAATCTGCTTTTTCGCACCCGTTTACACTGAAATCTTTGGCATCACTACTCCATAAAAATGCCTCGTTTTGCAATGCTTTTTTACTGCAAACTTCAACACGATTTGCCACCATGAATGCCGAATAAAACCCGACACCAAACTGCCCGATTAAATTTGAATCTTTTTTTGTATCGCCACTTAAATTTTCTAAAAATCCTTTTGTTCCACTGCGCGCGATAGTCCCTAGATTCTCTATTAGCTCGTCTTTATTCATACCTATTCCATTATCGCTAATGCGTAAAATTTTCGCGTCTTTATCAACGGAAATTTCAATTTTCGGAGTGAAATTTAGCGATTTATACTCATCGTTTGTAAGTGTTAAAAAATTAAGCTTATCTAGTGCGTCGCTTGCGTTTGATATTAACTCGCGCAAGAAAATTTCTTTGTTTGAGTAGAGTGAGTGAATCATTAAATTTAATAGATCGCCCACTTGCGTTTGAAATTCATGTTTTGACATTTTTAAAGTTTCCTTTTCTGTGAAAAAATTTGGCAGATTATAGCTATGTTTGCTAAAATTTTTATAAAATTTGCATCAAATCTTAGTAAATTTAACGCAATAAAATTGATACAAGTATTATAAACTTTCTAAATTTTTGGCCGACTTTTGGTTTTTACCTAAAAAATCTTTTTTGGCTTTGGTTATTTGTGAAATTATCGTCTCATGGCGAAATTTTTGCGCGTTGATGTATGAATAATTTTTATCTAAAATTTCACTTTTTTTGCGTTTTAGATGTGAAATTTCTCGCGAAATAAAATTAGAAGTGCCGATAAAGTCGTTTTCAAACTCAAAATATTGCAAATTTTCTAATATTGCCTTTGAAAAATCATCAAATTTTGGATAAAAAAGCGAAAACGTTAGCGGATCGCTTTCATAATCATCAACCGATTTTAACACTTTATCGCCGATAAAATCTGCACTTAATTTGACTGCATTTTGATAATTATTGATTATTTTGATGTTGATTTTTTCCATAAAAAGAGCTAAATTTTGCGTAAATTCATGATAAATTTTTTCAAAATCCTTTAAAAAAAGCTCATAAACTTCGCTTGCAATCTTTGCTATGCGAGATATTTCAACAATCGAATGAAGCTCGTTTTGACGATTTATTGTTTCAAATTCGCCTTTGAAAAACAAAATTTCATCTTTTAAACGTGCATAATCGCTTAAAATTTCATCTTTAATATGCTCATTTAAATTTTTAAAACTACTTTTTAAGCGCCTGAAAATCGAGCTTAAACCATCATCATTATATATCAATCTCATCAGCGCTTCATCTTTATTAAAATATGGTTTTTTATACTCATTTTTTTTGTAGTTTTTAGAAAAAAATCCGTTATTTTGTCTAAAGTATTCACTATTTTTTTCATAAATTGATTTCATGAATGTTTCGCTGATGTCTGTGCTGATCTCTTTTATTTTGGCATAAAATTTTGCGTATTCTTCTATGTAAAATTCTATGCGTTCTAAGCAACTTTTATTCCAAAAAGCGATAATTTCACATAATTTATCATAAAATTGTATGTAAAATTTACGCTCATCTACTAAAATTTTTATTAAATTTAGTGTTTTTTGTTCAATGATTTTCTCTTTATTTTTGCTTAAATTATCTATAAAATTATAGACTTTATCAAAACCGCTATCATCTTTGCCATCTTTTTGCAAGCGCGATGAAATAGCCACAATATCACAAAAAGACTCTTTTAGTGTATCAAAACTATGTTTTAAAACGCGCGAAATTTCATCATCGCTTAATCTATCTTTTTGACTAAGCAAAAATAGCGAATTTTGTTTAAGCTCTTTTGGAAGTGCTAAAATTTCATCTTTTTCGCTAGCTCTTGCCGCGTTATCAATCAAACTAATCCAAAAAAGTCCGTCGGCATTTTTTAATTCGCGCATGGTTTCTGCGGTGTCTGATTTTGAGCGCGAGTTAAGCCCTGGCGTATCCGAAAAAGAGACCTTTTTTAAAATTTCTGCACTATTAAAAATAGTTAAATTTCGCACGCTTTTAATCTTTATTCGTTGATCTGTGTAGTTTTGTAACGCTGAAATTTCTTGTAAAATTTCGCTACCGTCATTAAGAACAATTTTCAATAATGAAAGAGGTGCCCACTCGATTTTTGTAACTTTTGCTGTCACTGGGATGATGCCCGTTGGTAGAATTTCTTCGCCTAAAAGCGTATTTAAAAACGTAGATTTTCCGCTACTAAACTGCCCGACAACTGCGATATTTATTGGTTTATGGCGATGTGAGCGCAGTGAGTTTAGTTTGGAGATTAAATGAATGCTTGGGTGAAATTTAGGATCACAAAGCGCAACACAAAGCCTATCCAAACGCCCCCAAAAATCGCTTTCAAACTCCGCTAAATAGGCGTTTTTATACTCATTTATAAAATCTTTCATTGCGTTACCTTTTGTTTTTGTTCTAAAATTAGAGCTAAATTTTGTTTTAAATTTATTATTTTTTCTTGCGAATTTTTGGAGTCTTTGTTTGAAAATGTCAAAATTTCAACGAGTGATTTTTGTTTTAAAAATAGCTCATTTTTTTGTTTAAGAAATATATCTTTTACGCCATTTTCAAACTCTTTGGCGCATATTTTGGCGAGCGAATTTAGATTTGTTTTGAGATCTAGTTTTTGAAAAAACATATCAAAACTAGCCAAAATTTTCGTGCCTAAATTCTCCAAATCATCATTTGCGCGTATTAAATTGCAAATTTCATTGCAAATTTCATCAAATTTTAACTCACCAAATTCTTTGTCAAAATAGCTTTTTGTATCAAATTTAAAATGTGCCACGGCGTCAAATTGAGCCCCCAAACTTGCGCGAATATTGTCAATATCACGCGAAATTCTTTGCGAAAAATCGCGGACAATTTCAATTACACTATCGCGCAAACCGCTAGTTAAAATCACGCTAATTCGTGTAAAATCTGGCTTTGTTTTTTTTGTTTTTGCATATTTTAAATCGGCGATAACTCTATCTTTTATCAGTGAAATTTGCGCTGTTGGCATAAAATTTAACTTTGTATAATCAAGCCTAGAAAGAGCCGTGGAGAGTTGAGTTTGGCTTTGCGAGATTTCTTGTGAAATTTGATCGATTTGTGCTTGTATTTTTTCGCTATTTTCTAAAATTTTAGCATCAGATTGGCTTAAATTTGAAAGCTCAAAATTCATCTGCTCGATTAATTTATCGGCACTTAGACGCAAATCTTTTTTGTAATTTTGCAAAATCAGCTGCGCACGAGCCGAATTTTCGCCAAAGAATTCATTATAAATGAAGTTTTTTAACTCACAAATCCCGCGCCCAGAGACACTATCAATGCAAAAAAACTTTACATTATCCACTAAATCCGCATCAAATTTATATGCCATCAAATCATCTTTGATCGCATTTTTTGTATATCTTAGCGCGCTGATTAATTCGCTTTCACTTAGCATATCAGCGTGAGTTAGCACCACGATCAAGCGCGAATTTTTCGATGTTGCAAGCGTCTCGAAAATAAAACTCGTGTCTTTATTTGTGGCACTTTGCGCGGCATTCATGAGATGGATTATGGCGTCTGATTTTGTCATAAAATGTTTTGTTAGCAACTCGCGCTGGGTTATGCTATCGTCTAACCCTGGAGTATCTACGATCTCAATATTATCGCCCAAAAATTCGCTATTTATTGATAGTTCTATCATTTTTATGTAGCGCGAAATTTCAAATTTTGCTGATGTGTAGCGCAAAAGTTCATCTGGCGAAATGCTTATATTTGTCGTATTTGGCGGAATTTGCGGTGAAATTTTGGTGGCACATTCGCCTAAATTCATCTCTTTTTTCTCTTTTTCGTTGTAGAAAATGACATTTGCACTTGGGGTTTTTGCGTATTTTAGCAGCGTCAAATTTGCGGTTTCTGGGATATTTGACGTGCCTAAAATTTTATCGCCTAAAAGCGCGTTTAACATGCTTGATTTTCCAGCATTTATCACCCCTGTAACAGAAATTGTGAATATATTTTCATTTGCTACTTGTTTGCTGTGTGTAATTTCGCTATCAAATTTAGCTAAAACATCGGCGACCTCATTTAAAATGGAGATGTTTTTATAAAAGCCATTTTGCATTGTTTTTGGATTGTGGATTTCGTCGTTTGCTAGTTTTAGTGAGTGCAAAAATGCTGAAATTTGCTCTAAATGAGACTTCTTAATTATCTTTTCATCGCATAAAATTTCAAGATTTTCAAGAGTTTCAAAGCGCGAAATTTTAAGCGCACAAATGCCATTAATTACCCCGATTTGCGCCTTTTGCACACCAAAAAGATTGCCATCGCAACCTAAATTTTGTAAAATTTGCCTAAAACTTTCCAGTGCGATAAACCTGTCGAAATTTTTTGCGCACGCACAAAGTATGATTGCGCCGTTTGCAGGGTTGGTACTAAGTGTGAAATTATTTTTTATAAAAAGTTTTTCAATTCCCCAAATTTCGCTTAAAAATTGTTCCATTTTGTCCCTTTGAATTTTTGAAATTGGGTATTTTAATATTGAATTTTAAATAAGATAAAAAATATTTGAAACCTAGAAAGAAATTTGCCAAATTTAAAGCAAATTTCTTTTAATTTATGTTATTTATGAGGCATAGAATGAGGCATTTTGCCGCCAGCTCTAGAGATTATTTTTAATCCGTTTGTATTATATGCAGCGCCAAATCCAAACACAGCACGACCTTTTGAAATTTCAAATTTTACAATGTGAAAATCAGCCATTTTTTCTATCATATCAAGCGGAGATTCATCTGGGAATTTTGCTCTAAATTTAGCAATCATCTCGGCGCGAATTTCGTCATTTAATGTCGCTTTAACATCAAAGCTAACGCGTGCACGTGCGAAAATTGTTTTTGCTACGCTCTCATCTTGTAAAAATAGAATTTGCACCTTTTGTGGGTTTGCAAAAATCGCTTTATAATGTACTGGAATTTCCGAAATCAATACATAAAATGTCTCGCCCTCTCTAATAAATGGCGAGTAAGAAGCGACGCAGTGTTCGCCTAGATCACTTGAAATTATTACGCTTTTTTGTGCATCAATAAAGTCAATCATTTTTTTGCTAATTCCATCTAAATCACTCTCGTAGTTTAGTGAAGCAGATAAATCCATAATCGCTTTTTTAATATCACCATTTTGTACAGGTGCTAAGAATGGGACTCTCACGGACTTTTTCTCTCCAGAAACATCGCAAGAGATATCTAGTCCTTTATCATCAAAATCCATTAATTTTACATCGCTAACCTGTGTAAAATTACCAAAATTTTTGCATAATTTTTGCAAAAAATCTGCATGCCCGCTATTCATGTGTTCTAAAATCTCTGTTTTTTCCATAGATTTCCTTTCTAAAAATTTTTAACAATGAATTTCAATTCTAACATAAAAAATTTAAATTTTATATAAAATTATCACTATTTTATGTATAATAGGGCAACAAAATGGCGAATTTGGGTGTGACTTTTATGAAAAATCTTCTACTTTTAGCAATTTTTATTATAAAACTACTAGCTGATGATTACGAACAAGCAGTGGATTTTTACAACAAACAAAACTATAAATCAGCGGCGAAGTTATTTGAAAATTTATGCAACCGAGATAAAGATATGCGCGGGTGTTTTTATTTGGGATTATTTTACGAAGAGGGTAAAATTTTTGAGAAAGATTATAAAAAAGCAGTTGAACTTCATAATCTCGCGTGTAATTATGGAAATATGGGATCTTGTGGGCATTTAGGCTATCTTTACGAAAATGGATTTGGAATAAATCGCTCAACTCGCTATGCTGAGACGCTTTATATAGATTCATGCACAAATGGGTATGCTTGGGCTTGTTATAAGCTTGGTGAATTTTATATGAAAAGTTCTGATGAAAAAAGTAGCGCAGAAGCAAATTACGCAAAAAGTGGGGTTTATTCAAAAATTGCGTGTGAAAATGGTCTAGAAGAGGGGTGCGTAAATTTGGCAATTTTACGCAAAGATGGTAAAGGTGTAAAAAAAGACGCCAAATTTGCGTTTGACACGTTTTTGCGTAATTGCAATGATTCAAAACGCGCTGGATGTGGTTATTTAGGACGCATGTACGAAAATGGTGAAGGTGTAGAAAAATCGGCGCAAAAAGCACAATATTTCTATAAAATGTTGTGCGATGAAAAGGATAAAAAAAGTTGCCATTCGCTCGCACTTTCGCTTGAAAAAAATGGTGATAGAGCTGGTGCGATTGCAAATTTTAATCGCGCGTGTGAGTTGGGTTGTGATTTGGCTTGTTTTGAGCTTGCTAATTTATATGAAAATAGTTCGGCAAAAGAAGAGAGAAGGCTTGCGATGGAAATTTATGAAAAATCTTGCAGTTTAAAAAACGCTAAAGCGTGCATGAAATTGGGCGTTTTATACACGCAGGGCAAAACGATCGCACAAGATTACAAAAAGGCTGTTGAGTTTTTTAATAATTCGTGTAAATTTGGTTTGGCTGATGGGTGTGTGGAGCTGGCTGATATTTACGAAAAAGGTTTTATTGTCAAGCAAAATTTATTAAAAACTAAAGAATTTCACGAAAAAGCGTGTGAATTAGGCGAAAAGACTTCGTGTTTGAGATTTGAAAAGCTAAATGGTATGAAATTATAAATTTTTGTTATTTTAAATTTGCAAATTTGAATGAAATTTTAGCAAATTTGACTTGGTAAAATTTGCTAAATTATGCGTAATTTTACGTATTATTTTATGAAAAATTATAGATTTTCACGCTTTTGGATGCAATTAATAGGCTGGTTTAATTGGAAATCTTATCAAAATTTTATTGATAAATTAAAATTTTAATTTTATATAAAACCATAGCTCAAGCGAATTTTTATAGGTTTTGGTAGAATTTAATAGAGTTTTTAGCGTCTTTGCTGTTTTGTTTCGTGTTCTTAGAAATTAATTAAGAAATTTTATTTTTTATACTTATTTTATATGGACGAAATAATTCATTATGAACTTTTATGTGGATTTTCTAGCTTTAAATGTCCATTAAAATTTGCTTTTTTGTTTAATAAACCAATCTGTCAAACGAAACGAAGAACTTTTTAGTATTAGCAAATAGAGTAAATGCGGACGTGTTTTTCGCCATCTTTATATCTTAAAATAGTTTAATAAATTAAGGTTTTTCCATCAAATTTGCTCGTTTTCACGCTCTTTAATATTTTGTGGCTTTGAACACAAACTAAATTTTGTTAAGTCAAATTTAAAATTATTTTTATTAAATAAAATCGTTTCTGCTTCATTTTAGCTTTTAGTGTGCAAAATTCCATCAACAGAAACTAGCAAAATCCCAAACCAAATCAAACAAAAACTAGCGATTTTATACCCGTCTAGATCTTCGCCATAATAAAACGCCGCGATTAATGCTTGAATAGTTGGCGAAATATATTGTAAAAGTCCCAAAGCCCCAAGGCTAAGCCTACGCGTCGCCATATTAAACGTAATCAGCGGTAAAATCGTAATAACACCGCTAAAAAGTAGTAAAAATCCATTTAAATTCGGCGCAAAATGCCCTGTGCCTTGCGCTTGCAAATTGCAGACAAAAATAAGCGCAACACCGCTAAGAACGAGCGTCTCTACAAACAGCCCTTCCATCGCGCCAACGATAATTTTCTTTTTCACAAGCCCGTAAAGCGCAAATGAAGTCGGAAGCACAAGCGAAATAAACGGCAACGTCCCAAGCGCGAAAATTTGCACGCAAACGGCACAAAATACGATAAAAATACTAATTTTTGCAACAAAATTTAGCTTCTCTTTTAAAATTAATGCACCCAAAAGCACCGACATGAGCGGATTTATGAAGTATCCTAGCGAAGATTCTAAAATTTTCCCTTGATTTATCGCCCAGATATAAACGCCCCAATTTGTCGCGATTAGCGCGCCGCTTACCATTAATCCGAGCAAAATTTTTGGCTCGAAAAAAATTATCCTTTTTATATTTTTTAATCTGTGTGTAAAGGCTAAAATTATGCTTAAAAATATAACCGACCAGATGATTCTGTGCGCTAAAATTTCGCCTGTGCCCACTTTATCTAACATCTTAAAATACATCGGGAAAAATCCCCACATGAAAAAGGTTAAAATTCCGATTATTAGACCGCCAAATTTGCTATTTTTTTCCATTAAATTTGACCTTTTTAAAAATTTAGGCGCAGATTTTAGCCAAATTTTTTAAAATTAAGACAAAATTGGATAAAATCGCGGATTTTTATAAAATTTAAAGGTTTAAAAATGACTTGGAACAGACAAACTTGGCGAAATTTTCCCATCAAACAACAGCCCGTCTATCCCGATAAAATCGCACTTGAAAATACGTGTGAGCGACTTTGCACTCTTCCGCCACTTGTTTTTGCAGGAGAGGCTAGAAGTTTAAAAAGCGAACTTGCAAACGCTACACACGGAAAGAGTTTTTTGCTTCAAGGCGGCGATTGCGCGGAGAGTTTTGCAAATTATAAGGCGACAAATATTCGCGATATGTTTAAGGTGATTTTGCAAATGGCTGTCGTTTTGACGTTTGCTGGCGGGTCGCCTGTGGTGAAAATCGGTCGCATCGCTGGGCAGTTTGCAAAGCCTAGAAGTAGCGATTTTGAGGAGATTGATGGTGTTAAACTTCCAAGTTATCGTGGCGATATAATAAATAGTTTTGAATTTAGCGAGAGTGCTCGCGTGCCCGATCCTGCGCGTATGATCGATGCATATCATCAAAGTGCTAGCACGCTAAATTTGCTTCGTGCCTTTGCGCGCGGAGGGCTTGCGGATTTGCACGAGATAAATAAGTGGAACTTAGGCTTTGCAAGGCGCGCTGAGGCAAATGATAAATTTGAAAAACTTGTAAAAGAGATAAATGGTGCGCTTAAATTTATTGAAGCATGTGGGATCAATGCGCAAAATACACCAAATTTAACAGAGACTAAATTTTACACTTCGCATGAAGCGTTGCTTTTGCCTTATGAAGAGGCTCTTACGCGCCAAGATAGCCTAACTGGCGAGTGGTATGATTGCTCTGCGCATATGCTTTGGATCGGTGAGCGCACGCGTGGGACGAATGAGGCGCATGTTGAGTTTTTGCGCGGGATTAAAAATCCTTTAGGTGTAAAAATCGGGCCTAATGGCACAGCTGATGAAATTTTGCGTCTTTGTGATGCGCTAAATCCGCAAAATGAGGCTGGACGATTAAATGTGATTGTGCGTATGGGAGCCAATAAGATCTGCGAAAATTTACCTAAAATTTTGCGCGAAATTAAGCGAGAAGGGCGTGAAATTTTGTGGAGTAGCGACCCAATGCACGGAAACACAACCAAAACTACAAACAACTACAAAACGCGCGAATTTGATATGGTGATGAGCGAAATTAAGCTATTTTTTGAGATTCATCGCGCAGAAGGGACTATACCTGGAGGCATTCATCTAGAGATGACAGGGCAAGATGTCACAGAGTGCACGGGTGGCGTATTTAAGGTAACACAAGAGAGTTTGCGCGAGCGTTATGAGACGCAATGCGATCCAAGATTAAACGCGGATCAAGCACTTGAAGTGGCGTTTTTGCTTGCGGATTTAATTAAAAATCAAGGCGCAAAATGAAGCTAATTAGATTTAAAATGCGAAATTCTAACACTAAATTTGATACAAATTTGAGCGCAAATTTAGATGCAAACCTTCAAAATACAGCGCGTGAAATTTATGACGCTAATTCTGATGCAAATTTGGGTGCTAATTTTACTGCAGGGCAGGGCGAAATACTAGGTGTTATTGGTTCTGATGGAAGCGTGTTTAGCTTTGTAGAAGCGGGGGTAAAATTTGATGATATGCTAAATTTCGTGCAAAATTATACGCAAAATGATTTGCAAAATTTGGAGCATTTTTCGCAAAAAACAGGCGGAATTAAGCCATGCGAAATCGAAATTTTATCTCCGATGAGTCGCGTAAATGGCGATATTATCTGTCTTGGGATAAATTATTTCGCCCACGCGCAAGAATCTTATAAATTCAAAAACAAAGAATTTGATGGCAAACGAGAACACGCTGTCTATTTTGCGAAACGCGCAAATTTTATCAATGGTAGCGGTGCGAAAATCGATGGGCATTTTGATGTTACAAATTCGCTAGATTATGAGGCAGAACTTGCAATAATCATCGGCAAAGACGCCAAAAATGTGAGCGCAAAAGATGCGAAAGATTATATTTTTGGTTACACGATTTTTAACGATTTTAGCGCACGCGATCTGCAAAATCGCCACAAGCAGTGGTATTTTGGTAAGAGCTTAGATGGCTTTTGCGCGATGGGACCAGCGATACAAACACAGCTAAAAAGTAGAAATTTAGCCATAAAATCATACGTAAATGACGAACTTCGTCAAAATGCAAACACGGGCGAAATGATCTTTGATGAGTATCAAGTTATCGCTGAGTTATCTAGCGCGATGACGCTAAAAGCAGGGACAATGATATCTCTTGGCACACCGAGTGGTGTTGGTATGGGTTTTGATCCGCCAAAATTTCTAAAAAGTGGCGATAAAGTGGTCTGCGAAATTGAGAGTTTGGGTAGATTAGAAAACGAAATTATTTGAAAGGATAAAATTATGGGACGAGCATTTGAGTATAGACGTGCCTCAAAAGAGGCTAGATGGGGAAAGATGAGTAAACTTTTCCCAAAATTAGGCAAAGCAATCACAATCGCGGCAAAAGAGGGCGGAATTGATCCTGATATGAATCCAAAACTTCGCACAGCAATCGCAACCGCCAAAGCGCAAAACATGCCAAAGGATAATATCGACGCAGCGATTAAACGCGCAAACGGCAAAGATAGCACCGATATAAAAACGATTCATTACGATGGCAAAGCCCCTCATGGTGCGCTTGTGATTGTTGAGTGCGCTACAGATAATCCAACACGCACAGTGGCGAATATAAAATCGATTTTCAATAAAGCTCACGGCGAGTTTTTGCCTAGCGGGAGTTTGTCGTTTATGTTTTCGCGAAAATCGGTTTTTGAGGTGAAAAAGCCTGATAATAAAGATCTTGATGAGCTAGAATTAGAGCTGATTGATTTTGGTATGAGTGAGCTAGAAACAAATGAATTTATTAATGACAAAGGCGAAACTAGCGAGACTTTGGTCATTTATGGCGATTATGAGAGCTTTGGTTCATTAAACGAAGGTATCGAAAAACTAGGGCTTGAAATCGTCAGTGGCGCGCTCAAATTTATTCCAAATACAAAGCAAAATTTTAGCGATGAACAGCTTGGCGAGATAGAAATTTTGCTTGATAGATTAGATGATGATGATGATGTTGTAGCTGTTTTTACAAATATTGAATAGGAGAAAAAATGGAAAAATTAAAGACTTATGAGCTAGACGCGGCGGCTTTAAACGAGGCGAAATTTTGCGTGATTCAAACTCAAAAAGGCGATATGAAAATAGAGTTATTTGGCGATGATGCGCCACAAACCGTGCTAAATTTTGCTACTTTAGCGCGAGATGGCTTTTATAAAAGGCTAAATTTTCACCGAGTGATACCAAATTTTGTCATTCAAGGTGGTTGTCCGCACGGCACAGGCATCGGAGGTCCGGGCTGGAGAATAAGATGTGAGTGCGACGGGCAAACAAATCGCCATGAGCGCGGGTCGCTGTCTATGGCTCACGCTGGGCGCGATACGGGCGGAAGTCAGTTTTTTATCTGCCATAGCGCACAACCTCATCTTGATGGCGTACATACGGTTTTTGGGCGTGTGATAGATGAAGATGGGCTAAAAGTGCTAGATGCGATAAGACAAGGCGATAAGATCATTGATATCAAAATTCTCTCAGAAATTTAATATCCAATTTAAAATTTACCCTAAAAATGCCTAAAATTTTTGGGTAAATTTGCAAACCCAGCGCGCGAATTTATGAGTAGTAAAATCTTATGAAATTTCGGTAGGTTTAAAATAATCAAGAATGCTTAAAAATTCAGTAGCAAATTTATCGTATATAGTGTTCTAGCTTGGTAAAAATTTAAAACTTTTTTACGCAAATTTACTATAAATTTTTGGCGGTTTGTGATATAAATTTTCGTCAAAAGGAGATATTTTGCAAGAGACTTTAAAATTTCTTAAAAATATCTTTAAACCACAAGCAAGAGCAAAAAAATAGAGCAGTCTTTTAAAAAGGATATCTCAAAAAGACTTAGATATTTGCGTCTTAAACTTATAAATTAAGCAAGTAAAAATATCAATGCAAAACCAAACAAAAATCACACAAGATAAATTCACGCCAAACAAGCAACAGCTAAATCCCATCAAACAAAACAAACAATATAGCCGCAATAAAATAAAGCCAACCAGCAGTAACAAAACAAATTTAAACAAAGCTAAATCGAATCAAACCGAAGCAAATTTCAAGCTGACTTAGCCGATACAAAAAACAATAGCAAAGCAAATTTAAACCAGCCAGATTCAAAAAACCAAGCTTAAAAAATTGAAAAATTTATAACTTAAAAATAAAAGCTTTTTTATAAATTTCAATCAAAAAACCGAAATTGAGTAAGAATTCAAGATTAAATTTGGCTAGAAATTTGATTGTTCTGCATAAAAATCGCCACCTAAATTGAGCTAGAAATTTAAAACCCAGCGCGATTTAATTCAATTTTAATTCAAAATTAACTCAAATTTAAAATCACACCCATGAGTTAAACGTCTGCAAATCATCACTTCTAAGCTATAAGGCATCACAGCCCATTGTTCGCTAGTTTTTCAAATATTAATTCAAAACACTCCCGCTTTGCAAACAATTTATTCAAAGCAAATTTAATCCAAATTTTAAGCTTATAAAGTCTTTTGTGTAGTTTGATTTTAAATCCAATTTTGCACTCTTGAGCATGAAATAGAAATTCTTTTTTCTATCTTTTTAAATTTGGCTCGTCTGTGTTTGATATAGGAGCGCAATTTTTCAATGCCATTTATAATGGTTTATCCACGCCTTTTTGGTTTAAAAGTTTAAAACAAATTTTTAATCTCGCCATCAAATTTACCTGTTTTTTGCACTTTTTAAACATAAGAAATTTGATTGTTTTTCTAAAATTTAGAAACAGAGATAAACTCTAAATTTTCGCAAACATAAATTTTTAAATTTCACAAATCAACAAATTTGCTTTACCATTACTAGCCTGTTTTTCTCAAATCTAATTATTCAAAATTTACAGCGAATTTTTCTTAAATCGCAATCAAAGCTACCTAAAATCTTTTTTTAAACTTTGTAAATTTAGTATTTAAATCGTTTTAGAATGAGCTTTCAAGACTTTAGCATTTACGTAAAAAGGTTCTTATTTCGCGCGTCCGTCGCCTAATTTATCGCACTTTTTAAAAATTTTTTAGTTAAATCCGTCACTTTGGAAGCTTTCATAATTTTTGCATAAATTTAGAAATTCAAATTTACTCAAAATGTTCAACTCTCATCAAGACCGAGCGAAC
>CAUUFG010000023.1:0-18166 GCA_963544335.1 uncultured Campylobacter sp. | reverse complement strand
AAACCTACAAAATAGATACAAATTTAGACAACAGCGTAAAATTTGGCGATAAAAATTAGTCAAATTTGCAAAATAGCCGTTTTACATCTTTTTAACCTGGGCGCGATTTTGCCTTTAATCAAAGATGATAGTTTTGCCATTTTTAAGATTGGCGTTTTTATTGTAATTTGCCAAGCTACAAAGAAACAACTCAAGCCACGTCTAAAATAAATTCGCGCTTTATTTGCGATAATTGGCACGATTTGATAGGTTTATCCGCTCATTTTTACAGCAGTCAATCGCGTCAGTTGCAATTTTTGCGGTGAAATTTGTCGCTTTCTATCTCGTCGGCAACTTTGGTTTATTTTTCTAGACTATCGCTTTTATAGGCATCATTTCATTGTTTGAGCTGATTTTTATTACTTCGCCTTTAAATTATCACACAAAATTTTGTAAGTCGCATTTTTATCTCACATTTTCAATAATATTAATAAATTTCACCCATGAAAGTTTTCGTAAATTTCTATAAAATCAGTCAAATTTCACACAAATTTAGCTAAATTTGACGCCAAATTTTAGATCAAAGGCTAAAAAATGGCAAAACAAAAAGCCAAAATCGCACCGATTTTTGTACGCTTTAAGGCATTTATTATCGATATTTTTCTCATCGCAATGCCACTTTTATACGGCACGACATACCTTATTTTGGGCTCTCGCGAAGCATTGTGGCAAAATCAAGGCGCGATTTTTGCGATTTGGGGTGCTTATGGCATCATCACGGCATTTTTGCAATCAAAATTAGCACAAACTCCAGGTCTTCGCGCGCAAAATGCCTATCTAATTAACACTCGCACCGGCAAAAAAGCCTCTTTTACGCAGACAATTTTGCGTTTTGCGCTCTTTTTTGCACTTGGTTGGACGTTTTTTGTATGTTTTTTTCGCAAAGATAGGCTAAATTTTTACGATATTTTTTCGCGCACAGCTGTAATAGTCAAAAAATCATCTGAAATTTAGTAAGAAATTTAAAGTAAGCAAAAGAATAAAAACGGGCGGAATTTGCAATCCAAACTCAAAATCCGCCACACAGCAAATCGTTATATAAATCTACTATTTTCCCATTTTTTGCGAATTTGTCGCGTTATTATCGGTCGTTGCGTTATCGTCGATTGTGATTGAAATTTCGATAGTTTCTTCTGGTTGCTCTTTGTTTTGTGTTTGCTCTTTTGCATCTTTTTGTGTGCCAGAAGTGCCGATGGCAAACGCGCCACTACTCATTAAAATCGCGCAAAATGCGCCAAAAATTAGCTTTTTCATGCTATCTCCTTTTAAAAAATACGCGCCATTGTAACTAAAAAATATCAAATTTAACGAGTAAAGTTTGAAAATTTTAGACAAAACATAGCGCAAATTCTGGCGAAATTTAGCCAAATTCCATATAATTGCGCCAAATTTTCACAAAAAAAAGGCAAAAAAATGAACGTAAATGATATAAAAACTCCGGCATACGTGTGCGAATTATCAAAATTACAAGCAAATTTAAAGGTGCTTAGCGATGTTGGCGAACGAAGTGGCGCGCACGTGCTTTGCGCGTTGAAAGGTTTTGCTTTTTCGCTCGCTATGCCCTATGTAGCGCGTTTTCTTAGCGGTGCGACTTGCAGTGGATTGTGGGAGGCAAAATATGCAAATGAGTTTTTTAGGGTAAATTTAGATGACAAATTTCAAAACCCAGCGCGCGAAAATTTGAATTTAAATTTAGATGAAAATTTATCAAATTCAAAAACAAATTCAGCTCAAATTTCAAGCAAAAAATGTGCGTCGAATTTGGATTTAAATTTGGATAAAAATTCATCGCAAAATGCTAGAAATTTGGGCGCGCAAGCTGGTAAAAAATTTACACAAGAGCAAATTTCATCACAAAATAATGTAAATTTTTCATCAATTTTGGACGCAAAACCGCGCAAAAACGGCGAAATTCACGTCTATTCGCCAGCCTACAAAGATGATGAAATTGATGAAATTTTATCCATCGCAAATCATGTTGTTTTCAACTCTGCAAATCAGTGGCAAAAATATCGCGCAAAAGCCCTTCGTGCGGGAGTTTGTTGTGGTTTGCGCGTCAATCCGCAAACGTCATTTTCGCCAGTGGAAGCGTATAATCCGTGCGGGAAATTTTCGCGCCTCGGAATGCGCACAGACGCGCTTAAAAAGGCACTTTGCGACGATCCTGAGTTTTTATGCGGGATTAGCGGGCTACATTTTCACGCGCTGTGTGAGGAGAGCGCGGAGGCGTTAGAGCGCGTGGTCGCGGTGTTTGAGCGCGATTTTGGCGAATACTTTGCTGGGTTGAAATGGGTAAATTTTGGTGGCGGACACCATATTACTAAGCGCGGATATGATGTGGAAAGACTGGTACGTTTGGTGCGAAATTTCCGCGAAAAATGGGGCCTGGAGGTCTATTTAGAGCCTGGCGAGGCGGTCGGCTGGGAGTGTGGATATTTGGTGTCGTCGGTGATTGATATTGTTGAAAATGAGGCAAAAATCGCGATTTTAGATGTATCAGCCGAGGCGCATATGCCAGATACGATTTTGATGCCGTATCGCCCAGCTGTGCGCGGGGAAATTCGAGCAAATTTAGACGAAAAAACGGGCAATTTTAATGAAAATCTCGCGTTACATTCGGAGTTGAATTTGCACGCTAGTGCAAAAACTTTGACGCGCGAAAATTCTTGTTTAAATTTGGGCGCAAATTTGGATGCGACTTCGTCAAATTTAAATGCTAATTCAGAGTTAAATTTAGACGAAATTCAAACGAAATTTGATGAAAATTTGGTGCAAAATTTAGACAAAGACGATTTAAATAAAACGCGTGAGAATTTAGAGAGAAATTCGGATGAAATTTCTTTAAATTTAGACACAAATTTGGTGAAATTTGATGATGAAAGTGGTGCCAAAAATCGCCCGATTTGCGAATATCGTTTAGGTGCGCACACATGCCTTGCGGGCGATATTGTGGGGCTTGCAGCGGGTGAGCCAATCTATCGATTTAAAAAGCCATTAAGCGTCGGCGATCGCGTGATTTTTGAGGATCAAATTCACTACACAATCGTCAAAAACACCACATTTAACGGCGTGAAATTGCCATCTTTGGTGCTCGTTGATGAGTGCGGAGAAGTTTTGGCGATGCGCGAATTTGATTGGTGCGAATACCTCGATAGAAACTAGGGCGCGAAAAATAGTGTTAAAAATTTGTTTGCTGAAACGGCGGAATTAGATTCTGTTTTTAGCAAACTAGGGGTGCAAAAATCTATTTTGTGCCAAAATAGGCAAGACCTAGGAGGCTAATTACGGCGAAAATCGATTTTACAACGTTACGAAAATAAGCGAAATACTTTGTCGGATTTTTGTGTTGAGCATTTTTATAGCTAATCAAAGAGGTGGATTTAGAGATACGCGCGCGACTTTTTTGACGTAGCTAGAAATTTGCAGGTAAAAAACCGCGCGTTTTTATTAAAAAAGATTGCTAAGCTGCAATAAAAACAGGATAATCGTCCGCGTATTAAAAGATTTTTATTATTGGATTTTAAGCGACCAAAAATCAGGACGTAGCGCAAAAGCGGATTTATATCATCGGATTTTAATTTCTAGCACACATAAAAATATTATCGAAAAACGCCCGCAAGCGCGAAATATTATCTTTTTGATGCGTGTTTGTGAACATTACGAAAACATAAGCCAAAAGTCTCGGCTTTGGATACGAAATTTGTCGCTTAAAGGCGCGATTAATACGTTAGCAATCGGCAAAATGTAGAGCGAGAAATTGATTATAGGCTTACGGATTTTAGGCCTAAAACGAATATTAAGGACAAAATAAACGACGAATTTGGGCGAAAATTTACCCGCGCGCAAATGGGCAAAAATCAAGCTTGCCCAAATGATTAAAATACCCCGCGTGCGCAAGCCTACACGAATTTGAGGAAAATTTTTAAATTGCAAAACATTCGATAGAGGCATTAACGGCAGAAATTTCTAATATATTTTTCTATTGTGTTAATTGTGTGCCCATTTTATGCTTGCACGAAACGAACGCCGATTGTGATTTTAAAGAAGTTTTAAGCGCAAAACGAGATTAAGAGCGTTGCAAACAGGCGGATTTAAAAGCCATAGCATTAAAAACGCGTATCGAAAATCATAAAATTATCTAATCAAAATAGATGAAAAGAGCGCGAAAATATATGCAAAAAGCGATCGGTATAGAGTGCGTTTATTGTGTGGCTTTGGGCGAATTTGACGATTTTATATTGAATGAAAAAGTATGATTTTACTCGTGCTGGAAGTGTAGATATCGTAACCGCAGGCATCGTAACAGGGTGAAGTAATTAGACATTTAATTTAAATTAAACTAGAGCCGATATTGCAAAAATGAGGTCTTCCAAAGGTTTTGCGTGTTTTTATGCGCGGATAATTTTTTACGCAATGTCATTTGATGTGAAAAATTTGAATTTGATAGTGGAGAAGCGGAATATTTGTGCCTATTTGTTTAGCAAATCAAACACAATATTGAAAATTTGCCACCATAGAGACAAATTGCAATTAAATTTTGTAAATTAAAGTCGCGCTAGATAAGGTTTTGCGCGATAAATTTAATGTCAAATTCAGAGTAATTTTTTGATTGGTTTTAAGTGAATAAGTTCGAGACGCAAAATTACAAGCCAAATTTAAAATATAAGTAAATTTGTACAAATCTTTAAATTTAGCGCAAAACTGCGCCAAATTTAAAATCAGACTTTTAAGAGTTCTGTCTCTTTTGATTTTACAGCTTCGTCGATTTTTGCGATAAAATCATCTGTGATTTTTTGCACTTCATCGTATGCTTTTTTAGCTTCGTCTTCGCTTATTGTCTTGTCTTTTTCGAGTTTTTTAACCTCGTCGTTTGTATCTTTGCGGATATTTCTGATCGAAACTTTTGCTTTTTCGCCCATAGCTTTTGCTTTTTTTGCATTCTCTTTGCGTTGTTCGGTTGTCATTGGCGGGAAAAATAGCTTCACGCTTTCGCCATCATTATTCGGATTTACCCCGATATTTGCTGCTGCGATTGCACTTTCGATCGTTTTTAACATAGGTTTTTCCCATGGCGTTACGCTAATCGTGACTGCATCCGTTGCCAAAACTGACGCAACTTGATTTAATGGTGTTGGATTGCCATAATAATCAACCCTTATATTATCCAAAATATTTATGCTTACTTTTCCACTTCTAATCCCCATAAAATCGCGTTTTAAAGATTCAATTGACTTTTGTGAAATTGCCTTTTGATTGCTATAAATTTCATTTAACATCTTTTACCCCTAATTTGTAGAATTTGCTTCGCTTGCATTTATATCTGAATTTTGCGCTTTTTGGGTCGGATTTACGTCGCTTGTTGCGCTCAAATTTGCATCTTCGTTTTGTATTACTTTTTCAACCGGTAAATTTTTACTACTATTTAAATCTGGTGTATCGCTAGTTTCATTTACGCTTTTAGGCGCAAGTGGCACAGATGGGACTGCGCTTTCGTGTAAAATCTTATCAATCACAGATGAATTTTTATTTTGTTGATAAAAATAGCTTAAACCAATTGTATTTGTAACAAAAACAATCGCCATAATCGCGGTAAATTTAGCCAAAAATCCAGCCGGCCCTTTTGCGCCAAATAGGCTTTCATTGCTACCGCTATATCCACCAAGCCCGATAGAAGAGCTCTTTTGCAACATAATAGAAATTACTAAAATGATCGTAATGATAATTTGAAAAATAAATAGTAGTGTAACCAAAATTTAATCCTTTGAAAAAATGGGCGAATTATACAAGAACAATTATAAATTTTAAATTAGCCACTCATGGTGACTAATTTTGAACTAAATTTGAGAAATTTAGTCGTTAGAGTTTGCAAAACCTAAGATACGCAAAAGCGACATAAAAAGATTATAGATATTTAGATACATCGAAACAGCCGCCATAATCGGCGAATCATACTCGCCGTTGATAATATTTTGCGTATCATAGACTATATAAAACGAAAATAACACTGCGCAAACCGCTGAAATCGCAAGCGATACAATAGGGCTATGAACAAAAATAACATTTATTAACCCAAACACAATAACAGCAATCAACACGTAAAATAGAGGTTTGCCAAATGATCTAAAATCTGTCTTCGTATTCATAGCATAAGCTGTAAGAGCACCAAATGTAACCGCTGTAAGCAAAAATGCCTGAGTCACGACCGAACCAGCACCCATACTAATATACATGGCGATAACTTTTCCCGCTGTCATTCCTGTGATAAATGTAAAACCAAAAAGCATTACAAGCGCAATAGATTCAAGCCCGCGATTTACCGCCATTTGCATTCCAAAAATCATGCCAATCATCAATACAAAATACAAAAGCGGATGAACACTCAAAAACACGCCAGTTTGCATCGCTACATACGCACCAGCACTAGCAGCAAGCATTGAAGCCGTTAAAAGCGTATATGTACGTCTAATAAAAGAGCCAAGTGCTGATTGTGAAATTTCGCTTTCGCGCTCACCTAGATCGCTAAAATTTGCGTTAAATTCGCTATTTCTATTGTAAAGTGACATTTAAAAACTCCTCATTGAAAAATTTTGAAATGCGCGAGTGTATCCAAAATTTGTAAATGAAAGCTTAAAAGTTTTTTGTATTGAATTTTTATTGAAAAAAATAGTGTTTAATTCGCGCACAAAATTTATAAATTTTTAGGAAATTTTAATGGATCAAAAGCTTATTTTAGGCGCTATTAAATTTATGGAAGAAGATTTTATGGAGTATAAAGAACTCTTTGAAAAATTAGCGCACTCACAAACACCGCACACGCTATTTATCGGCTGCGCCGACTCGCGCGTTATGCCAAATTTAATTACAAATACAGGCCCTGGCGAACTTTTTGTCGTGCGAAATATCGCAAATATCGTCCCACGCTATCGCATTAGCGAGGATTATGTTGCGACAACAGCTGCGATTGAATATGCGCTTTATTCGCTAAACATACGTCGTGTTATCATCTGCGGGCACACAAATTGCGGGGGCTGCTCTGCGCTGTATGAAAGTGATGAAAAGCTAAATAAAATCCCAAACGTCAAAAAATGGCTGGATTTGATGAGTGATATCAAAAAAGAGATGTTAAAGCTCAAATTTGACGACGAAAAAAAGCGTACATATATGACTGAGCGATTAAACATTATAAATTCAATTGATAATTTGCTTAGTTTTCCGCAAGTAAAAGAGTGGGACGAGCGCAAAGAAATTCAAATTTATGGCTGGCATTACGATATCGAAAAAGGGCTTTTATACGATTATGATCGCGTTAGTAAGCATTTTAAACTACTTCAAAAGGGGATAGATTATGACAAAATTTATAATCAAATTTTTTCTGATTATTAGTCTTTGCACGTGTGCTTTTGCACAAAATTCGGCTGAAAATTCGCCAAATTTACAAAAAGCGACACAAAAAAACACACCAAATAAAGACGCAAACACCACGCAAAAACAAATTCCGATTTTAACCGAAGCAAATTTGACAGAGGCAAATTTAACGCAACCAAAAGACGAAGATGACGAGATTTCAAAAGAGATTAAAAAGGCACAGATTATTCAAAATTTAAAAGAGATCGCCGATGTAAATGAGAGCGATGAGCTCGTGCAAATAATCGCAGATAAGATCGCCGATGGAAACAAAACAATCTTTGCCGATAATAATAAAACTAAGATGTTGCGCGAAATTATCTATCAAATTCGCGATTTAAATTCGCAAATTTTTATATTAAATTCGCAAACCGATCCAGGGTATGATACGAATGCCACGCAAAAAGATATTGCCGCGTTAAAAACACGCAAAGATGAGCTTTTAAATCAAGTTCCAGTGGCGATCACGCACCAATTGGTCGATGAAAATATCGTACTAACACATTTGCAAGAGAAAAAAGAGCTAACCGAGCTTTTAGCAAAGCATAAAAAGCACCCAAAAAGCGACATCTATATTCAAAATTCAATCAAACTTTATCAGATGGAACTAAGCGAAATTTCATACGGGACTTTGATCAAAATAGAGAAAAAATTCTCCGATGGTGTAGCACAAAATGAAATAGCAACAGAAATCCAAAACGTGCTGTTTTCGATCCGCACGGATAATTACACCAAATTTCAAGAGTTGCAAAGTTCAATGAACGACGAAGCTAAGTCAAAATTTGAAAAAGAGCTACAAAGCTACATAGTTTTAAAGCAGACCTACGAAGATATTTTCAACTATCTTTTAAATAATCAAAAGGCGTTCGCCTCAAATGCGATTTTTACAAATTTAAAGCTAAAAGATGTCATTGACAAGATCAATAAAAAGAGCCCATTTGATATTCACACGGTAAATAGTGGCAAGCTTGTGTTAATTTTGCTCATCACTTTTTTTGCGTTTTCGTTGCGTAAATTTTTGGCGAATATTATCTTTTTCTTTATAAAACTATTTTTTAAAAATAAAGAAGATCAAACCTCAATCAAAGAAGAGGTTATTGATATCATTAAAAAACCGCTCGGATTTTTGCTAATCGGCTTTGCATTTGGTCTTTCGGCGACGATATTTTATTATCCAAGCCCTGTGCCGATTAAATTTAGCGAAACATTAAATGTTGTTTATGTTATCTTGTATGCGTGGCTTGTGACCGAGATTATTAGCGGCTATGGCGTGATTTTAGTCAGCAACATCGTAAAAAAAGGTGGTCGCAAAGAGGTGCTAAATTTGATGCTAAAAATCGTGCATATCATCGTGATTGTTATTGCGATTTTGTTGATTTTGACGCACCTTGGGTTTAATGTCTCGACAATCGTCGCATCTCTTGGTATTGGAGGTTTGGCTGTCGCGCTTGCTACAAAAGATATCATCGCAAATTTCTTTGCCTCTGTGATGCTCATATTTGACAACTCATTTTCGCAGGGCGATTGGATCGTAATCGGCGATATTCAGGGCACGATTGTAGAGACCGGACTTCGCAAAACGACAATCCGCACATTTGATAACTCGCTAGTTTTTATACCAAACTCAAGAATTTTAGATAGCAACATAAAAAACTGGAACCGCCGTCGCATGGGGCGCAATATCGAGATAACAATCGGCGTAGAATACGGCACGCCGGCTGAGAAAATTGTTAAGTGCATGGACGAAATTCGCGAAATGTTACAAAACCATCAAGACATCGCAAAACCTCGCAAAACAAGCGACGACGATGGCGTTTTAAGGGGATTTAGACATAAGCAAAATATCGTCTCTGTCGATGATTTAATGGGATATAAGAGCTATCTTTTTGTAGCGTTAAAAGGCTTTGGAGACTCATCGATAGATATTTGGGTCTATTGTTTTACAAAGACGACGGTGTGGGGCAATTATCTAGCTGTTAAACAGGATATTTTGCTAAAAATGATGAAAATTTTAGAAGAAAACAATGTAAACTTTGCGTTTCCCTCACAAAGCTTATACATAGAAAAAATGCCAAATTAAAGGAGTAAAAAATGGTAGAAAATTTAGATGATTTGTATGATTTAGATACAGATTTGCAAGATGAAAATTTAGATGAATTAGATGGTGATTACATTGACGATCTAGACGATGAGTGCGGTTGTGGGTGCGGATGTGGCTATGATGATGACGATTATAGCTATGAAAGCGATGAAGAAGAGGATTTTTATGAATAAGTTTGGTCTTTGGTTGAATTTATTGCACGGTTTGGGCTTAAAATTTGCGATTTTGCGGGTGAATTTGTATTTGAATTGCGTTTGAAATTTGGGCGCGAATTCGCATAAATTCGCACGATTTGCGCGTCAATTTAATGCGAAAACACGCTAAATTGTGCTCGGCTTATTGCTAAATTTGACAATAATTTGGTGCTAAATTTAATGCGGAATTTCGCTTGTTTTATGGCTTTTAACCATGACATAATTAAATTTATTACTAAATTTGCGTCAAATTTAGTTGAATTTATTGCACGATTCGGACGTGATTTGGGTTTGATTAATACGATTTCAACACGCTGAATTTGGCACAAATTTATGCTCGAATTTGATTAAATTTGGCTCAAATTTCAAACTCAGGCCAAATTTAAATTTTTTCACATATTTTATAACCCTAACGCAATTTTAATTTCATAAATTTTCTATCAAATTTGATAAATTTCTTGCCAAATTTCCCCGCCATTCTCAAAATATAGCGCATTTTTATTCTAGAACTTTTGTGAATTTCCAAACTCCCATTTTAAGGACATCGAAATTCGTCAAATTTCGCTATAACCGCGCACAAAATGGTTTTTTTAAAAACGCATTGTTAAAATTTACATCGAAATTTGGGCTATTCGACTTGAGTTTCCCCGACTTAGGGGATTAAATTTTCATTCAAAGCGCCCAAATTTCATTCAAATTTATACATTCGCGTAATATGACTTCAAAACCCAAAAAAATAAATTTTTTAGACACTACGTATCTAGTTACTCGTCTATAATGTCATCAATTTCGACTACGGGAGACCAAAACAACAAAACAAAGCGACCAAAATTAGCCCATAGCGGTGGAATGTGAGTAGTTAAATCAAACTAAAATTTACGATAAAGAATAGAAAATGTTACAAGAAAATGAGCTTGAATACCCTGGCAAAATCCCAGAACACGTAACAGATCCAGAGATTTATTAGAGTTACAAAGAGCTATATGAGTAATCCAGATAGAAGAGAATGTATCAAAATAGAGAAAATCAGACCGATTTTAGGGGAGGGGAGGGTAGAATTAGGTCTGATTGTGGGTGAAGTTTACAATCTAAATTTCAAGATTAAAAACTTAAACTTTAATCCAAGTTTTTAAGCACAAAATCTAAAAATTCCAAATTTAGACGCACCAAACAAAAAAGTCACTCAAATTTCGCTAAATTTCATACAAAAATTTAGCGAAATAAATCTGCGCGCCGTGTTTAAAATTTGTCATCAAAACTTACGATCGAATTTGCGCATCAAAAGACTAAATTGCGCCCGAATTTAGACCAAATTTCAGCCAAATTTCTAGGCGCAAAACTCAAATTTATTTAAAAAGCTCTTTTAAACTCTCTTTATATTTTGTTTTATCAAACTCTTTTACAAGAGTAACACCATCTTCAAACGCAGCTTGAGCCACCGCTGGAGCGACCTCGTATAAAACACGTGGGTCAAATGGCTTTGGAATGACATAATCTTTGCCAAATTTTAGTTCATTCACACCATACGCACGCAAAACCTCATCGCTAACAGGCTCATTTGCAAGAGCTGCGAGTGCCTCGGCGGCAGCCATTTTCATATTTTCGGTGATTTTTGTCGCGCGAACATCTAGCGCACCGCGGAAAATAAACGGAAAGCCAAGCACGTTATTTACCTGATTTGGATAGTCGCTTCTGCCTGTGCCCATAATCACATCATCGCGCACCTTTGCGACCTCTTCTGGGAAAATTTCAGGCGTAGGATTAGCAAGAGCGAAAATAATCGGATCTTTTGCCATTGTTGCGACCATTTCGCCACTTAAAAGTCCGCCTTTTGAAAGCCCCAAAAACATATCGGCATCTCTCATAGCATCAGCTATCGTGCGATCATTTGTTGTGATTGCGAACTCTTTTTTCTCATCGGTTAAATCCGTGCGACCTGAGTGAATTACGCCTTTTGAATCAAGCATAACGATATTTTTCACGCCTAGTTTTTTATACATTTTTGCGCATGCAATACCCGCAGCACCGCTTCCGCTGACGACTAATTTTAAATTTTCAGCCTTTTTGCCGCTGATTTTTAGCGCATTGATTAACGCGGCTGTTGTTATAATCGCTGTGCCGTGCTGATCGTCGTGCATGACTGGAATATTTACGCTTTCTTGGAGTTTCTTTTCGATATAAAAGCACTTTGGAGCGCGAATATCTTCTAAATTTATGCCACCAAAAGTAGGCGCTAAAGCTTTGCAAATTTCTACGATTTTATCTGGATCTTTCTCGTCTAATTCGATATCAAATGCATCTACGTTGGCAAATTTTTTAAACAATACAGCTTTGCCTTCCATTACTGGTTTTCCAGCCAATGCGCCGATATCGCCTAGCCCCAAAACAGCCGTCCCGTCGGTGATAACAGCGACTAAATTTCCTTTGTTTGTGTATTTATAACCAAGCTCATTGTTGGCTTCTATCTCTTTGCAAGGGACCGCAACGCCTGGCGTGTATGCGAGGCTTAGTTCGTCTGCGCTCGTGCAAGGTTTTTTAACATTGATCTCAATTTTTCCATTTTCATGGTATTTTAACGCTTTGTCTTTCAACTCCATTTCTTAAAGTTTCCTTTCTTTGAAAAATTAATGCGCGAAGTTTATCAGATGAGATATAAAAGAAAGATAAAAATAGCTGTTTTTAGTGGAAATTTGCGCCTTGCGGGAGTTTAAGTTTAAGATCAAATTTGAGCTTGTTTTAGATAATCCCACTCAAATTTGATCTAAAATTTAGTTATTTTAAATTTGAAATTCTCGCCTTTACTTCTGCTACGCCTAGAATTTCAATCATCTCAAAAATCGATGGGCTGATATTTGTCCCGGTGATCGCCAAACGCAAAATCGCTGCTAGATCTTTTAGCTTTGCGCCATTTTCTTCTAAAAATTTCATCGTGATTTCTTCGCACTCGCGCGCATTGTAATTACGCGCCAAAATCTCGCCAAATTTTGCTAAAAGAACCAAATTTTGTTCATTTACAAATTTGGCATAGGCTTTTTCATCGTAATTTTGCGGGCGGTTTAATACACGCTGTGCACTTTTAACAAACTCAACAAGTGTCTTTGCGCGAGTTTTTAGCTCATTAAATAGCAGTTCGCCATGCGGAATTTCTGCCAAATTTAGACCAAAATCGCTCAAAATTTCAGCCCCGCTATCAAAATCAAGCTCTTTAATATAGTGTGCGTTTAGCCACTCTAATTTGCTTTGATTAAAAGTGCTTGAACTCTTTGAAATATGGGTAGGATCGAAGCATTCGCGCATTTGTGCAAGGCTAAAAATCTCATCATCACCATGACTCCAACCAAGCCTAACTAAGAAATTTAAAAGCGCTTGAGGCATATAGCCTAGGCGTTTATACTCCATAACATCCATTGCGCCATGACGCTTGCTAAGCTTTGCGCCATCTGAGCCATTTATCATAGCAACGTGGTAAAATTTAGGCACTTTAAAACCAAAAGCATTATAAAGCACGATCTGTTTTGGCGTATTGCTTAAATGATCATCGCCTCTAATAACATCAGTTACGCCCATTAGCGCATCATCTATTGTAACTGTGAGATTATACGTTGGCGTTCCATCACTTCGCGCAATAATAAAATCATCTAAAATATCCGCGCAGTTAAATTTCACACGCCCTTTTATCCCATCATCAAATTCTATTACGCCATCTGTTGGTGCTTTGATGCGAATTACAGGCTCAATACCACTTGGCGGCGTACCAGTAAAATCGCGATATCTGCCATCGTATTTTGGTCGCTCTTTGCGCGCTTCTTGCTCTTTGCGCAAAGCGTCTAGCTCATATTTACTCATATAGCATTTATATGCTTTGCCCTCATCTAGCAGTTTTTGAATATATTGTTTATACAGATCAAAGCGCGAACTTTGATAAACAATCTCGCCATCATGCTCTAAACCGACCCATTTAAAAGCCTCTTCAATCGCTTGTGCTGCCTCTATTGAATTTCGTTTTAAATCTGTATCTTCTATGCGAAGTAGAAATTTCCCGCCATTTTTTCGCGCGAAAAGATAGCTAAAAAGCGCGGTGCGAAGTCCGCCGATATGTAGATATCCTGTCGGGCTTGGTGCAAATCTTGTTACGATCATCATTTGTCCTTATTTTTACGATAAATTTCATCTAAATTTGATATAATCGGCGCGTATTATAATTAAAAATAACTTAAATAAAAAGGCTTTAAATGAAAAAATCACTACTTTTTTCTATCCTATTTTTGTGCGGAATTTCCCTCTCCGCCACGCAAATTAACTCAGTCATCGCAAATGTAAATAACGAGCCAATTACCACTTATGAACTTCGCCAAATGATGGCAAAAACTGGTGGCAATTATCAAAAAGCAATGGAAGCGTTAATCTCAGAAAAACTTCAAAATGCCGAAATGAAAAGATTACAAATTTTAATCAGTCCTTACGAAGTCGAAAAACAGCTAAATTTAATCGCGCAAAATAATAAAATTTCATTGCCGGAGCTACAAAAACGCGTGGAAAAATCAGGAAAAAGCTTTGCAACGTTTAAAAAAGAGGTTGAAACTGATATGAAGCTTAATCGATTTTATCAAGCCGTGCTTTCAAATATCAAAATCACACCCGAGGCTGTTCGCGCATTTTACGATGCAAATCCGCAGTTTTTTACCAAATTTAATGGCGTAAAAGCGGTGCGATATGTGGCTAAAAATTCGCAAATTTTAGAAAACATCGTGCGCGGAGCAAAAGCGGCGCAAGGCCCAAATTTATTCGTGCAAAATATCAACATCGCGCCAAAGCAGATGAGTCAAGAGGCGTTTGCATTTTTTGCGCAAATTCCACAAGGTGCATACTCACGCATAGCACAAAATCATCAAGGATTTTACGAGATGTTTTATGTGAGCGAAAAGATGGGCTTGGTGCGTGTGCCATACGAAGAAGCGCAAGAACATGCGTTTGAAATTTATTCAAGCAAAGAGCGCGAAAAGGCGGCGCAAACCTATTTTGATAAACTTCGCTCAAGCGCAATTATCGAGATGAAAGATAGAACAAACGGCGCTAAATTCTAGAAATTTAGATTAAAAAAATCAGGCAAATTCGGAGCAAATTTTGATAAAAAAACTAAACGTTAGCGATATTTTGGCAAAAAAGGGCGTAGAAAAAATCGCGATGATTACAGCTTATGACGCGCTTTTTACGAAGCTTTTTGATCCGCTTGTGGATATGATTTTAATCGGCGATAGCCTAAATATGAGCTTTGGAGGTAAAAGCGACACTCTAAGCCTAAAAATGCGCGATATGATCTATCACTCACGCGTCGTAGCAAGCGCGGCATCTCATGCGCTAATCGTCGCAGATATGCCATTTGGCGCGACTTTAAATGAAAAAGATACGCTCAAAAACGCTGTTAAACTCTACAAAAAAAGCGGCGTCGATGCCGTAAAAATCGAGTGTCACGCAAACTCTAGCGCGATTATTTCGCGCCTTAGCGACGAAGGTATCGCTACGATAGCACATATCGGGCTTCGTCCGCAACAAGCGCGGTTTGAGGGTGGCTATCACGTAAAAGGCAAAAATTTAGATGAGAGTAAAATTTTGTTAGAAAATGCGCTCAAATTTGCCCAGGCCGGTGCGTTTTGTGTTTTGATGGAAGGGACGATTTCTCAAACAGCAAGCGAGATAACAAAAGCGTTAAAAGTGCCGACAATAGGCATCGGAAGTGGCGCAAATACCGACGGACAGGTGCTTGTTTGGAGCGATATGCTCGGTTTTTTTGACGAGTTTAAGCCAAAATTTGTCAAACGCTATTTAAATGGCGCGACGCTTGTGCGCGACGCCGTTGGCGAATATGTGCGCGAGGTAAAATCAGGCAAATTCCCAAGCGCAGAATTTGAGTATAAAATCAAATAAATTTGCCTTTTGGGGCGGATTTTTTATTTAATCACAAATCAAACCTGTACAAATTTTATGCGGGTTTTGATTTTGCTTTTGAAATTTGCTTACATTTTGGCTTATAAAATTTGTGGCAAAAGATTATTTATAGAATTTTATAAATTTAGTTTGCGCAAGTTGTTTAATTTTAATGCCAAAAAAGTGCAAGAAATTTGGCAAATTTGATCGCATAAGCGCAGCAAAACAAACACTCATACTTAAACCATTAAAAGTACAAATTTTGAATTAAATAAACTGCAATTTCCCTATCAAAATTTTATTAAGATTGATAAGAAAAATGTATTAAGTTAAATTTGTGCTTAAAATTTCGAACAGCTTGCGTGAAATTTGGCGTGATTTTATAATTGTTAAATTTAATTTTAAAATAAAATTTCTCACAAATTTCGCTAAAAATTTGAATTTTTAAACAAAATAGACTACGCAAAAAATAATTTCATTTTGATATCGAATATAATTTACTTTAATTTAAAGCTTTTTTCCGTAGAATACGCAACCAAAATTTAAAATCAATAATCACAAAAGGACAAAATAATGAAAAAACCACTTGCCTCTTTTGCGCTTTGTATAGCGCTTAGCAACACACAAACTAGCGCATCACAAAATGATCAACAGGCTATTTTAGATGAAAATCAAACACAAAATTCAAGTCAAATAGGTAGCAATACATTGCAAGAAATTTCCGTTTTAGGAAATGGCGAACCAAGCATAACCCAGCGCAAAGTCGGCGAAACTAAAATTTCGGATAAAACATTAGCAAAGCAACAAGTAGCAAATGAGCGCGACTTCGTCCGCTATCAAACAGGCGTCTCAGCGGTCGAGGCTGGGCGTTTTGGCACGAGCGGTTATGCGATACGTGGTGTCGATGAAAACCGCGTTGATATAAAAATCGACGGACTTCGTCAGGCGCAAACGCTAAGCTCTAGCGCATTTAATGAGCTTTATGCAGGTTATGGAAATTTTAATAACACGCGCAATTCAGTTGAGTTTGAAAATGTAAAATTAGCGACCATTACAAAGGGTTCAGACGGCGTAAAATCGGGCTCTGGTTCGCTTGGTGGAAGTGTGATGTTTGAAACAAAAGATGCAAGAGATTTTTTGCTAGATAAAGACTACTATTTTGGATTTAAACATGGTTTTTCAACGCGCGATGAATCAAATTTTAAATCTTTTACTACGGCCGGACGTTTGGGCTGGTTTGATCTGATTGTTGTGCATACGGATCGACATGGGCATGAATTAAAAAATTATTTTTATAAAGAAAATGATTTAACTACACAAAAAAGACGCGAAAGCGCAGATCCATACGAAATAACAAAGAAAAGCACGATGGTAAAGGTTAGTTTTGAACCACACGAAGAGCATAGATTTTCGCTGGGATATGACGATTCTAAACAAAAATCTCGTGGCGAGGAGCTTTCATATAATTTAAATAAAGCCGGTGGCACCGGTGGCGTAAGTGAAGATACTAGACATACAAATGATAGAGTTAGACGAAAAGCAAAATTTATTTCATATGAAAATTTCACGCAAAGTCCATTTTGGGATCATTTTAAAATCACATTATCCGATCAAAAAATTACGACCAATGCGACAAATATCGAAGGTAATCAAAATAATCCGCAATGGATAAGCGATCCAGATGAAACAAAATTAAAATTAATAAATAACACATATACATTAGTCGATAAATACGGAAAACCGATCGAGAATATAAAAGAAGCAGAAGTAAATCCTGGAACGTTATCGGCTTATAAAGATCGGTTTGCTTTTGATAGCAACGGAAATAGAATGGATTTAGGACACGAATACGAAGGCGGAACTAATGGTAGCACGTTGCTAGATTGCTCTAAATTAAGTGGTGGATGTGATAATAAAAAATTTCGAGTTTGGGTTGAAAGGACCGATCCAAATACATACGAAACAACAACAAGCATAGAAGAAAGACAAATAGAAAAAAAGATAATAAATGGAAAAGAGTATGGATATATAAAACCAAATGAAAGCGATTATGAATGGGTCGAAGAGTATGATTTTCAAACTTGGGAGCGTAAAAAGGTTAAAAAGGTTATAAAAGAATTTAAGTATCTAATGCCAAAAAAATATATCACAGGATATCATACCGGAATGATTTGGGACAGAGATTTAAACACAGATACAAAACAGCTAAATTTTGATTTTGAGAAAGAATTTGACGCGTTTTCTACAGAGCATTTCTTAAAATACGGTAGCGGTTACGAAAAAACTAAAAAAAGCATGGTAAATAAAGATCGGTATGGATATTACAATCTTCAATGGTGGAAAGATATATTTGTATCTAGCAAGCCGGGCAAACAAGATGAATTTGTAGATGGTGGTAAAAAAGTGCCGAAAATTGACTATTATACGTATCTTATTCCGGTTGAGACAACAACAAAACACTTTTATATAGGCGATGAAATTAAGGCTACAAATTGGCTTGGAT
>CAUUFG010000022.1:0-18224 GCA_963544335.1 uncultured Campylobacter sp. | reverse complement strand
GGATTAAATTTGCTTTGAATAAATATGTTTGCAAAGTGGGCGCATTTGAATTGATATTCGCAAAGTCTTGCGCAATAAATGGGCACAGTAATTGCTAATGCGAGCTATCTGATGTCTGTTTTACGTAGCTTAGATGTTTTAAAAAGCGATGATTTGTAGGCGTTTAGCTTTTGGAATGGGATTTTTAGTCTGGGGATTTGCTAAACTATAGATTATTATAACTTTTTATAGATATCCTATTTTACGTACTTTCAAAGTATTTATAATCTTCTTGTAAGTGATAATTCTATACAATTTGCTATAAAAGTGTGTACCCTAATGTGTACCCTAACAAAAATTTGATCAATATAGATATAGGATTTTGCTGTGGCGGATAAGCTGATTAAAGTCAATCTTGATAATGCGGATTGTAAAAACATATATCTTGTAAATAATGACGATTTGTTCGCTGGAAAAGAGATCGTAAAAGCTCCAACTTACATTAGTAGAGACTATAAACTGATATTAAGAATTACTATTGTAAATATCAGTGGAATGAGGGTTCAAACCAAGAAGACTTATTCTTTTAACAAGAAAATAACTTTTTTACAAGCGATTAAAGAGGTGGCATCAAAGAGAGAAGGGCTTTTGAGCAAGCTCAAAGAGGGTAAGCATAAAGAGATAAAAATAAAAATACCGACATTAAGTCAGGCGTGGGGCAGATATATAGATATGAAGAAAAATCAACTATCCTCAAATACGCTTGCTTCCTATAATCTATTTACAAATGAATGGATACTGTTTGATTCTAAGCTAGCCAAAACGCCTATAACCCACATTACCACCGAAATGCTGCAAAGCATAGTGAATAAAATGCTAGATTTAGGTATGAGCCCTAGAACCTCAAAATCCGTTAAAGAAGCTCTTGGGCCTATGTTTAACCTGTATGTTTTGGAGGGCATGGTTAAAACTAACCCAGCTAGCTTGATTCAAATACCTAAATTTGACAACCAGGTAAATATTGAGCTAGATGACGAAAAAATAAGGGAACTATACGATGCGCTATATAGTTATCCGGTAGAACCGTTTAGAAGTATATTTGTGTGGCTTTCGCATGGCAGAAGACTAAATGAGGTTTTGAGTTTAGAATGGAGAGACATAAATATATCAAATGGCATATATAATATTAGATACGAAAATAATAAAGTTAGAAAGCCTATGACTTATAAATTAAGCAATGAGCTTTTAGAAACCATTAAAAATATAGATATGCAAGAAAGTGGCTATATATTTCATGCCATAACAGATAAGAGTAAAAAAATAGATAAAAATATAATCAGACCTCATTGGGAAAAGATATTAGCAAAGCTTGGGATAAAAATTAGAATTCACGATTTAAGGCACTTGATAGGCGGAGTTTTGGTTTCGGAGGGTAAAACGTTAGAACAGATAGCCTCTATACTAGGCCATACTTCTACAAATTTTACAAAAAGATATTCAAAGGTCAGAAGAGAAGTGGCTGCCGAAATCCTAGATGATTTTTTTAAAAGAGTAAAAAAATAAAATCTATCGCCACTGATAAAAAATATTTACGCGATAATAACGCTTATCGGTTTTATGGCTTCCAGCTCGGCTTTTTGCCTATTTTTGCTTTCTCTTAGCTCTATATCGCTTTGTAAATTTATAAAAAAATTACCAGATGCAAAAAGAGTGCACAAAAATTAGGTACAAATCAATACGTTTTTATTTTTTAAAAAATTCACTTGTCCAGCTTGATCAAACAAGTGAATATAAAATTGTTTATACATATTTTAAAAATTCATAATCAATACTTCCTTGCTAATGCCATCTTTATGTTTTGCCTGGTAACTCGAATTAGCATAACTTTTGCCAAGATGGATAATATTAAATTTATTTTCCAAACACCACTTTAGTAGTATATTGTTTATTTTTCCTTTGTGCTCTATGACATTAGATAGAGCAAATCGCACACCCAGCAAATTTATTTTTAATAGAAAATCGAGCAATTCAGTTTCGTCTTTTTCACTCCAGCCATTGTTTTCGTTATATGTTGCCACACCTAATAGATACGGTGGGTCTAAATAGACAAAATCACTCTGCTTGAAGCTACTTGGAATTAAATCTCTAAAATCAAGCGCTAAAAATTCAGTATTTTGGATATTTTTCACAAAGCTATTTAATTTATCCCTTAGCTTTGAGTTGAAGTCACGCTTGCCTACTGGCAGATTAAACTCTCCATTTGAGTTAAACCTTACTTGGTTATTAAAGGCGAAAAATATTAGCAACAAAAATAGAATAGGTTTTCTGGTGGCATTATAGTCAGCTTTTAGCTTAGCAAAACCTTCTTTGTTGTATTTGCATAGACCCACATCAGAAGTTGTATTATAAAATTTATAACCATACTTAGACGATTGGCTTAAGTTATAATAAAGTATTAGCTCGTCAAGCTTTTTTTCAAGGTTGTTGCTATTTTTTATAAAATTCAAAAGCTCAATAAGTGGCTTGTTGTTATCTATGCCTACGACTTTTTTAGCATTTAAAAAGTTAGCGCCCACATTAAATCCACCGCAAAAAACATCGTAAAAAGTATCAATGTTTTCGGGTATTTTTGGAAAAATTTGTTCCAAAAGTTTAAATTTTCCGCCAGTGTAGTTTAACGGCGATTGTGATATTTTTCTCTTAAAGGTAATATTTAAATTTACTTGTTTTTCTGTTGTAGACTTTCTATTGACTTCGCAAAAAAAGATCCTCTCTTTGTGCTCTTGAATATTTGATTTGCCTGTGTTAAAAGGCATAAAGTCTTTTTCAAAAATTGATACCTTACCCTTTTTGCTTAAAATCTCAAAAATATCATTATCGCTCATTTTTGTGTTTGAGCGAGGATCTGCGGTAATCGTGTTATTGTATGATAATAGTATGTATTTTGCGTCAGCATTGTTAATTAGATCGCTAAAATGCTCCCTTGCATTGCTTAGACAGTATTTACTTTTTAGTCTGCTTCTATCCATCTTTTTTGCAACCCCATACACTTTTGGCTGTTTGTGCGTAGCTACATTTTCTAAGAAATGATAGGCATCGCAATATTGTCTTGAATTGTACGGTGGGTCTAGATACAAAATATCGGTCTTTATTTGCCTAATTAATGTATTTGCATCTAGGTTAAAAATTTGATTTCTGAATTTTGCTTTGCTAATGTAAGGTTTTTTTAGTTCTATTTTTTTTAGCTGCTCGCTGTTTTTTCTAAAAGCATCATAATGTCCGACAGTGTTTGCTATCTTGTCAATTGCATAAATTAGTGAAGTTATGAGTATCGAATATTCTCTTTGATTTATTTTACCATTTTCGAATTTGCTTTCGATATCGCTCCTAATAAAATCAAGACTTTTTAAACTTTCTTCACTCAAATACGTATCTTTAAAATTTTGGCTATAGTAGCAGGTTTTTGATTCATGGACTGCGTTGTAATCTTTTATTAGTCTGTCTATTTTTTTCTTATTGTATGGCAAATTCGAAAAGAAGCAGATATAAGCGTGATAGTTGCAAGATAGTGTGTCATTTATTATTAATTCAAATCTATCTTTGAATCTATTTGATACAACTGCTGTTCCAGCAAATAAATCAGTAAAACTTAAACATTCCTTGGTATTGTTTGTAATGATTTCATCGATAAAGTCAAGAAGTTGTTGTTTGCTTCCTAAATATCTACGATTTGAAATAGAAAAAGTTTCCAAAATTTATTCCTTGTAATTATTTCCATTTTATGCAATAATGCAACATTGTAGCAAATTTAGGAAATAAAAACAATTACAAAGAATTAATATCACTCCAAATTTGATTATACCACGTTTCATTTATCGTTTGCGGCTTAGAAAATTCATAATCTTTAAATATGACATTTAGCATTTTGCTATAATCTGGTTTATTTTTCAAAAGCTCAACCAATTCTATACTCTTAATTGAAAAAATTTTAACTCCATCTATAAAACTACCTCTATTTTGAGAACTTTCAAGACGCGTGTGTGCCATAGAACGGAAGATATTTACTACATTTTTATCAAGCTCATCCGCAATAAAAAATGTATACGTATCTTTGGAAATCTCATTATTCCTAATGCTTAAATTCGCGCTATGTCTAATTACGGGCTCTAATTCACCTCTCTTTTGAGCATTTTTATCCATAAGCGTAGCTTCTAGCATAACGTCGAAATTATTATGTTTTGCGATAATATCGCCATCTCCTCCGGGCGCGTGAGATAGTGGCAAGCCGTCAGCATCAAGGCTCAAATTCATGCTATCTTTTAAATTAAAGGTTTTCTTACTTAATCTATGCCAGGCAATGGCAACTATGTATTCAAAAATTGTTGGAATACTTGCATCTTGCGTTACTTTTCCTTGTATAATCTCATGCTGCTTGATGTCGCCAAACATTTTTAAAATATTGCAAAGCTCATTATCACTATATCTTGTAGCGATTTTTTTCTCGAATTCATCATCGGAAGCAGCCTTGAAATAGTCATTTAAAGATATTCCTGCTGGAACTTTATATTTTGCTATTAATTCATTTTTTAGTTTGTCTACTTTTGCTGCATCAAAATCTAGAATTCTAATAGTTGGCAAATTTTGAATAAACGCTTCATCGTTTAGATCGCCTACAATTTCTAAATCTTTAAATACAAAAGAAGTAAGCTCTCGGTTACCCAAATTTACCAAAGCATTTTCAAAGCTGATTAGCCCTGAGAGCTTAAAGGTGCGTATGAGCACATCTTGATACTCTTTTTGCAAATCATATCTCTTTGATTCAAGAAAAATACTATAAAAGGATTCGTTAAAATTTGCCACAGTTAAAAGCTCATTTTTGGGATTAGATAAAAACTCGTCCAAATCAAATTTTCCACTAAATTCGAAAGGTATTTTTCCAAAGCCAAAGGCGCGTTTAATGGATTGATCACTCGATATAGTCTTTAGCTTTTTAAATTTGTCCTCCGTAGGACTATTTTTAAACGATAAGCAGGCCTCATAAAATTCTTTATATTTTTCTACTGATTGCGGAGTTTTTCTGTTTTTAAATATTTCCTTAAACGTATCGTCCGATAGAGGTTCTTCGCTCAAAATAGTAGCAGTTCCGCCTATAACATACTGTTCTAAAAACTTCGAAAAAATAATCTTTCTATCTACAACGTCCTGATAGTTGCTAATAATTGATACAATTCTATCTCTTGAATAGTTTGGCTTGATTGCAAATAAAATTTGTGCGAAATGATTTTGTGGGACATTGTTATAGCGTGATAAAAATAAAATCGCAACTCTAAAAATATATACCGAACAAACCCTATCTGTCACTTTAAGCTTCAAAAGCTGTCGCAAAAACAGAACATTATCGTTACTAATATTAAAAAGCTTCTCGATTTCATCCTGTTGCAAACTGTTTCTCAAAAAAGCTTCACCAACAGCTGTGATTCTACGTTTTTTATCACTTAGACCGATTTTTGCGATAGCATTTGTATAAGTCCTTGCTTTACGTTTCTTATCGCCTTCTTCAAAATCTTGTTCTGATTCCTTAACCAAACCACTTGTGACAACTAGATCATAAAAATCAATTTGAGAAAAATTACAAGGCTGCCACTCTTCCTCTATTTTTATTAAAAGACTCAAAAGCATTTTATAGTCATCTATTAGATTCTTTCGCCGAAAGCTTGTATCACCCAAATTTACAACTGAGTCGCTACCTAAGTTTATCACCATTTCCTCCTATTGCTATTTTTATACTTTTGGTTTTAGTCTAGCGTTTTTTAACTTAACATAGGTTTTATAAAAACATAGTTTTAAATATTTTTTGCTGCAACCAAGATGCGTTTGATACATGATATCGATTAAAACCTAGAATACAAATACCTACTTTAATAGCTTTTAACATCAAATTCAAAGGAAATGCTCTCGTGAGAATATAGATGATTTTATTTAAAAGAATAAAAATCAGCATAGAATTTAGATATAATCGCGAGATAACTTTGCTTTTAAGGTATAGTATGAATTTCTTAAACATTTGTCTCTTGTTGGCAAGTAGCATATTGGTGTCGTGCGCTATCGTATTTTTTGTTTTTAAAAAGGTGTTTGGTGGCACGATATGTATTTTCGCTGGTATAGCAACTACATTGTATACTTTTATGTATGTGGATGGTCATTTTTATTGGATTTTATCATGTTTTGCAACCCTGTGCGCCATCTCTGCAACAGGTGAATTGCCACAAGTATCAAAAATAAATTTTAAAAGTAAAAAAATAGAAAAAAGGGTAATACAGAGCGCAACTTGGTCTTTAGTATTGTGCTTATCTGTAGTATTAATTTGTTTTATAGTTAACTACTATAAACTAAATATAGATAGCATATTTTTTAGTATATCGCTATGGCTTATTATCATTGGATCTATTGGCACCTTTGCTACAGCCAACGATTACAATAATGTTGTTAAGGCGGCTTTCAGGCTTATAGAAAACAAAAAAAATGTTGGATTTTTTACTATTAATGATATTTTTTATCAGCTCTATGAGCAAAAACAGCAAACTCAAAAGAAATTTGACGAATTTTTAAAAGAAAAAGTAGTATTGTGCGAAGAAATACTGGACGATTTGATAACCGATCAAGATATTGTTTTGATTAATTTAAATAGCATTAAAATTTATTTTTTTAATTCCAAATACAATGAATTGATTAATAAAATTACCGAAATAACAACTATTGAAATTTTGACCGACAAGCAAAAAATATTAACAGAACTTGATAGGGTAGCGCCTCTAGGAGACGAAGCTCTGTTGGATTTAATAATTCTGCAAGACATAGATAGAAGATTATATAATGATAAAGAAGTGTTTATAAGTCCTAAAAATATAGACAAAGTAAGATATTGTTCGTCGTGCGGAAAAGTTGTTTTACTAGATTCAACGTCAGATGATATAGGGGAATGGTTTTGCTCCAAAACATGTGAGCAGACAGAAGAGAATTGTCTAAACTTGGCAGAAAATATACACAACAGCTCAAAATTTATAGAAGAACAAAAAATAATAAACAATAGTGTACCAGTAGCTAGTGTAACAATTCCTAGTTCGGATACATGGAATACAAATTTTAGGCCTATACAAACCGGTAAAGAGTATTTGGAATATACTAAAGGGGTAGGTACTAATGCAAAAGGTCAGGTTGTGGACGCAAAGGGAAATGTCATTAACCCTACTGGACATGGTGATGCTGCAGAAATAATGAATACAAAACTAGACAATATAAGTGGTAAAAATGCCAAGTTGGTAGGCGGCGACAATGCTAAAAATGGAGCCGACAGAATAGTGGACGGAATAGAAATACAAAGTAAATATTATAAATCTGCACAAGCTAGCGTTGATTCATCTTTTGATGGTTCCAAAGGAAACTATCGTTATATGCGCGATGATGGCAAACCAATGCAGCTAGAAGTTCCAAAAGACCAATATGACAAAGCTGTGGAAATAATGGCAAAAAAGATTAAGGCAGGAAAGGTGCCTGGGGTTACAGATCCAAATGAGGCAAGGAACATTATAAGAAAAGGTCAAGTTACCCTCGATGAAGCTAAAAATTATGCCAAATTCTGCTCTAAAGAAAGTTTAAAATTTGACGCAATAAATGGTGTGGTTGTCGCTGCTGGAGCCTTTGGCATATCATTTGTTATAAATACTTCGATTGTTTTTTTTAGAGAAAAGGATATAAAAAAAGCATTGCAACAATCCAGTGTTGCTAGTATGAGAGCTGGCGGGCAAGCATTCATAACATATATTGCCTCTTCTCAGATACAAAGAATTCCACAAGTTAACTCTTTTTTGCAATCAGCAATAAACTTTAAATTTGATAGTCAAATAGGAAAAGCTTTTGCTGGTACCGTTACTAAACCAGGAAATATATCTGCAACCACGGCCGCAAATAATGCTTTAAGAAGCACTGTGGTCGTTGCGGGTGTAACAATGGCTATTACTTCTAGTATAGAAATCGTTCAGATGATGCGTGGACAAATTAGTGGTATGCAATGCATAAAAAATATAGCACAAAATGCTGGTGGCATAGCTGGCGGAACTGCGGGTGCCTTGGCTGGAGCAGCAGCATGTTCATTTATCCCTGGCGTTGGAACGATTGTTGGCGGTGTAGTCGGAGGTGTTATAGGCGGTTTTGGTGGTGGAGCCCTAGTAAAGAAATTTATGGATAAATTTATAGAAGATGATTGTGTAAAAAAACAGAGGATTTTCTTTTTACAAATGTTGTATCTGGCTGTAATATTTAAATTATCTGGCGACGAAGCAAAAGAATTTAAAAATAAAGTAGATCAAGTCATTATGTCTGCTAAAGATTTTTTTGGCGGTAACTTCAGTGCAAATGAAATGCAACCTTATTCAAATTCTGTTTTAAAACCAATTGTCGTTTCAGTAGTCGCCACAAGACCTATACTGCCAAGCCAGACCTTTAAAGAAGAGGTAATAGAGGCCGTTATTGTTGATGAGGTTCTTCAAAGTGCCTAATTATATTCATATGTAAAAACATGGTTACCCAAGCAATTGCTTGGGTAACCATGAGTAAAAAATATCTAATAGTTTAAACTTAAAATACTTTTACTAAGATTTTTTAAAAACTATTTTTCTATATTAATTTACCATATTAATTATTCCTGGGTCTGCCTTTATTGTTTTTCTTTGGCATGATGCCTCTCCTTAAAGCCCTAAAGCCTTTTCCGTTTGCATTGACTATATTTTGCTCTCCCTTGCATAGATAGGGCAGCACTTTCTCTTTCAGAATTTGTATTTTTTCTTTGTCATCGTAGCAAATTCTACCCAGTCCATTATTCTTATATTTTCCTAAATTGCAATTATGAGAACACCCTTTACCTTTTGTAATACTATCATTCCAATAGTCACAAAGACGCTTGGCTGTCTTTGGTGCTGTTTGCTCTCTACTACTTTGCCTATCCATAAAGATAACGACGTGAGCGTGCAAGTGGTTATATCCACTATCTCCTTGCTCCATTTTGATAATATAGCCTTTTGAATTTTTAAATAGCGTATTGCCTCGTTTATTGGTGTACAAACGGTTGATATCATTGTCAAAGCTTTTCAATGTAACGTCGTCTCTATTTTCTTGTCTATAATACAAATCAACTCTTATCACGTCTATCCTGGAATTAGTTTGCATAATTCCATCTACATATTCATTTAGGCTTTCTTGCCTGTTCTGTTCTGCTGCAGTGTTTCTTTGTCATATTTAGCTCCTTTGCTCTTTTTGATAACTACAGATCGTATACTTATCTAGTTTTGGTATCTATTAATAATCTTAATTTATTTAATTATTTAATAATACTTATTATGCTAAAATCAAAGCCTATAGAAATCAATATATCGGATTGACTAAAGGCTTGATATTCTATACGCCTTAGATTATCAGTCCTGATAGAGTTTTAGCAAGATTTACGCCGTAGTTATTTCAAATCGGTTTGGTTTGGGTTAAAATTTACAAAAAGCTTTGATTAAATTTGAATTGTTTGGGATTTTAAAGAACTGCTTTTGCTCTTTGGTTGGGTTTGTTTGTGTCTAAATTGGCGTTGGTAGCTTGGTCTAATTTTACCTTGCTTTGTTTGGCTAATTTGTAGTTTAACACGCAAATATCTAAGTCTATTTTAAGACATCTTTGTTTTATGATGTTTGGCATTTAAAAGTTTGGTTATTTTTATACTTTTATTTTTCGATTTTGTTCTTACTTTGAATTTGCTTTGTTTTAGTTGTTCGCTCTTGTTCTTGCTTTGTTTTGGTTGCATTTAGCTTGAGCTTTTTAATGCAAATTTTGGCTGCTCTCTTGTAGTGGATAATTTCTAAACTGCGTTAATAAAATAATCTCAAAAAAGGATTTAATAGGGATTAATTCCCTATAAATGGATATTTTTAAGAAGGTTTAAAGGTTTTTGTAAATTTATACCGCAAACTACCAAAATCAATAAGAGATAATCCGCTTTTGTTGAGCTAAAAATTATATGTAAATATTTAAACCTTTTTTAAATTTATCAAGAATTTCAAAGCTAAAATTTGCTTATAAACCGCGATTATAGTCGCAATTTTACCGCTTTTATCCGCTGTATTTGCAAGATAAATTTGTTCTTATGTCCAAATTGCGCACACCTTATTACCTATGCTACAATTACTATTTTTAACCGCGGTAGCGCAAATTTACTTAAAAATTTATCCACACAAAAAAGGGTGAAAACACCATTTAATCTACATATATTTTTTCAAAACTTGCGGAATTTCGATTGAGCCATCACTTTTTTGATAGTTTTCGATAATCGCGATAAGCGTGCGCCCAACCGCCAAAGATGAGCCATTTAGCGTATGTACGAGCGTATTTTTCTTGCCATCTTTAAAGCGAATTTTTGCTCTGCGCGCTTGAAAATCGCGACAATTGCTGATTGAGCTAATTTCGCGGTATCTATTTTGCCCTGCAAGCCATACCTCAAGGTCAATCGTTTTCGCCGCTGAAAAGCCCAAATCCCCGCTACAAAGGAGCATCTGCCTGTGCGCAAGTCCAAGCGAAGTAAGCAAATCAGAAGCGCACGCAACCATCTCGTTAAACATTTTTTCGCTCTCATCAGGATGTGTAATCGCGACTAATTCGACCTTTTCAAACTGATGCTGACGAATCATGCCACGCGTATCACGCCCAGCAGAACCTGCCTCTTTACGAAAACAATGGCTATAGCTTGTAAGCTTAATCGGAAGCTCTTCGGCACTTAAAATTTCATCATTGAATAAATTTGTCGCAGTAACTTCGCTCGTAGGAATGAGATATAAATCTTGCTCGTCGCTATCTACTTTATAGAGATCATCTTTAAATTTTGGCAGTTGCCCTGTGCCAAAAAGGATATTTTCGCGCACCAAAAACGGCATATTCACAAGCTCAAATCCGCGCGCGCGATTAAACTCAATCATATAATTTACAAGCGCCATATTAAGCCTAGCACCCTCGCCACGAAGCGCGGTAAAACGGCTACCAGAGAGCTTTACCCCGCGCGTAAAATCAAGCCAACCAAGATTTTCGCCAAGCTCAAAATGTTCCTTTGGTGTAAAATCAAATTTCGGTCTTTCGCCGATCTCTTTTAGGCAAACATTCTCATTTTCATCAGCCCCAAAAGGCACATCATCATCAATGATATTTGGCACTCGCACGGCTATATATTCAAGCTTGGATTCAAGCGTTTGCGCCGCTTGGCTTGCGATGGCAATTAGCTTTTTATTTTGAGCTAAAATTTCTTTTAGTTCATCTAAATTTTCGCCATTTTTAGCGCGAATTCCCAGCTCTTTGCTCTTTAAATTTTGGATATTTTGTAAATTTTCTAGCTGAGATTTTGCCTTTTTAAGCGCGTCATATGTATCTAAAAGCTCACTTAAAACGCCATCATCTACCTTTTTTGCCTTTAGTTTTTTATTAAATTCATCAAAATTTGTCTCAATTAAACGTAAATTTATCATTTTTTGCCCCTATTTTTTTGTTGAAAGATAGTTATTCAAAGCGCCAATATACGCCTTTGCGCTCGCCATGAGCGTATCTACATCAAGCCCATGCCCAATATATGCGCCCTCTCCTTCAAACTGAATTTTTACAACGACATTCGCCAATGCATCTTTTCCCTGCGAAACCGATTTAACCTGATAATCTTTTAATGCACCGCTAATTTCCGTGATCTTATCAATTGCTTTAAAAAGCGCGTCAATAACACCATTTCCGACCGCCTCATCAGTGCAAATTTCCCCATCTTTTCTAAGTGAAATTTTAGCCCCAGCATCTGCGCCACTTGTTAGCGCAAAAGATAGCGATAAAACCTCTAAATTTCTAGGCGGCTTTACCATCTCATCAGTGATTAAAGCACGCAAATCATCATCGAAAATCTCTTTTTTCTTATCCGCTAAAATTTTAAATTTCTCAAACGCTCTGTTTAACTCGCTCTCATCAAGCTCGATGCCCAAAAATTTGAGTTTTTCACTAAATGCGTGACGACCTGAGTGTTTGCCTAAAACAAGATTATCTTTTTGCAATCCAATATCGCTAGCGCACATAATTTCATACGTTTGAGCGTGCTTTAAGACGCCATCTTGATGAATGCCGCTTTCGTGCAAAAAGGCATTTTTACCGACAATTGCCTTATTTGGCTGAGGTTCGATACCTATAACGCTTGCGATTAGTCTGCTTGTTGGATAAATTTCTTTGAAATTTATACCTGTGTGAAGTGCGCCGAATATATCTTTACGCGTTTTCATCGCCATTACGATCTCTTCAAGCGCGGCGTTTCCTGCGCGTTCGCCGATACCATTTATCGTGCATTCAACCTGTCTTGCGCCATTTTTTATCGAAAATAGGCTATTTGCGACAGCTAAGCCTAAATCGTTGTGATTATGCACGGATAAAATGGCACGATCACCTATAAAATGCGCCATTTCGCTCACAAATTCAGCCATTTCGCTGGGTGTGCGATAGCCCACAGTGTCTGGCAAATTTATCGTCGTCGCACCAGCTATGATTGCCGCGTCGCAAATTTCTTTTAAAAACGAAATTTCAGAGCGCGTCGCATCTTCGCAACTAAACTCCACATCGTTTGTAAAAGTTTTTGCATATTCCACAGCTTTGACCGCGCGTTTTATTACGACATCAGGGCTCATTTTGAGTTTATACTCCATGTGGATCGGGCTAGTCGCAATAAAGGTGTGAATACGGCTAAATTTTGTCCCTTTTAGTGCGTTTGCGGCAGCTAAAATATCGCGTTCAACTGCGCGCGCAAGCGAACATACGACGATTTTTTCGCTATTTTTTGCAATTTGCGAAATCGAATCAAAATCCCCAGGACTAGCCGCTGCAAAACCAGCCTCGATAATATCTACACCTAGACGCTCAAGTTGCGCTGCGACGTGGATTTTTTCATCGATATTCATCGAAGCACCAGGGCTTTGTTCGCCATCGCGCAAGGTTGTATCAAATATCAAAACTTTATTTTTATCCATAATTTTTCTCCTTGATTTTTGTCTTTATAAAGTTTAAATTTTAATAAATTTAGCGCGTCAGTAATAGATTTTTAATCTCGATTTTTGGTAAAAATTTAATAGATTTTACGACCCCGTCTTTGCTCATGCTATCCCTTTTTTGCATGTTTGAATTTTGCAGTGCAAATCGCATAAAACATACGTGCAATGCCATAAAATACATAAGCTGATGTAACAAAGACTAAAAATTGCAAACGATATAGATAAAATAGTGAGAAAAATAGCACGAGCAATATCAAAACACGCAAAAATCTCGCCTTTTTTAGGTCTATTTTTTTAAAGCTTGGATAACGAACATTGCTCACCATTAAAATTGCTAGAAGTAAAGCAAGAGATAAAAACGCCCACTCAAATCCGCTAAAAATTTCAAATTTTGTGTAAATTCCGACCCACGATACAAGTGTTACAGCGGCTGTTGGTATGGGAAGTCCGATGAAAAATTTAGGGTCGTATGTGCCTGTTGTGACATTAAACCTAGCTAGTCTAATCGCGCCAAAAACAGCGAAAAACCCAGCCACAAGCACACCCAATCTACCAAAATTACTACCAATAACGTGATAAAAAAGCACAGCCGGAGCAACGCCAAATGCGATTAAATCGGCAAGCGAATCAAACTCAACACCAAATTTAGATGTAGTGTTTGTCATCCTAGCTACGCGCCCATCAAAACCATCAAGTATCAAAGATAGTACAACATAAAAAATCGCTTTTGCATAATCGCCATTTATCGTAGCAAAAATGCTAATCATTCCGCAAAATGCGCTCGCGGCAGTGAATAAATTTGGCAAAATATACATAATTTGTGGTGGATTTTCATTTTCTTTCATTAAATTTTACCCTTTTATAAATTTTTTTATGCTTTGTAAATTTAGCTCTATTTTACGCTAGATTTAGCCTAATTCAAAGAGAAATTTGCGCTAAAATTAGACTAAATCTAGCGCAAATTTAACACCTCTCTTTAAGTGCAGAGTTTAAATTTGCTTTAGTTTTGTGAGTAAATTTGTATTAAATTTAACTCTAAATTTAAATTTGCATCCTCGTAGTTAAATTTAGCATTTAAAATTTAGCTCGAATTTAAGCCAAATTTAACACTAACTCACATGCTAAATTTGCACAGCCAAACTAAAAAAAATGACATCAAATTTGCCCGCACAAAATTTTACGCTGCGTTTTTACAAATACGAAAATTTGTCAAATTTACAGACCAAAACTCGCGCAAAATTTACCAAATTTACGCGCCTACTTTTTCGCCTTTTTCACCCTCATCTACTTGTAATCGTGTTGGCAAGCCATTTTCACTCTCAAAATTTGAGATAATTTCACGCACTTTTTTGCCCTCTATTGTCTCTTCTTCGTAGAGTGCTTTTACCATGTTTTCTATCGCGCCACTGTAAATTTCAAGGGATTTAATAACCGCCTCATAGCGCGTCGCAAGGACATCTTTTACATAAAGATCTAGTTTTTCAGCTGTTTTATCGCTGTAATCTTTGATCGTCTGCCCTGCTAAAAACGTATTGCGTTGTTTTTCAAGCACCATAAGTCCCGCCTCATCGCTCATTCCATACATCGAAAACATCGCTTTAATAATATCCGTAGCGCGTTCTAAATCGTTGCTTGCGCCGGTTGAAATTTCTTTTATAAAAACTTGCTCAGCAGCGCGTCCGCCAAGCAAAGTATCAACTTCAGCAATCAATTCATGCTTTTGCATCAAAAATTTGTTCTCTTCTGGCGTGTTTAGTGTGTAGCCAAGCGCCGCCAATCCGCGTGGCACAATGGATACTTTTGTGACACGTTTTGCGCCTTTTGTAATCTCGGCTATTAGCGCGTGTCCGCACTCATGATATGCGACGATGCGTTTTTCTTTTTGATTTACACGGCGCGATTTTTTTTCTAAACCTGCAATTGTGCGCTCAACAGCTTCAAGCAAATCGCTTTGTTCCACATCGTTTTTTGAGGCGCGACCAGCAAGAAGGGCGGCTTCGTTTATAACATTTTCTAAATCCGCCCCCGCAAGCCCTGTTGTAAGCCTAGCAATATCTTCGATATTTACATTGGAGGATAATTTTACGTCTTTTGAATGAACGCGCAAAATATCGCAACGGCCCTTAAAATCGGGCTTATCTACTAAAACCTGTCTATCAAATCGCCCTGGACGCAAAAGCGCGGCGTCTAAAATTTCTGGGCGGTTTGTAGCTGCAATCACAATAACAGGCGCTTTATCGCCATCAAATCCGTCCATTTCTGATAAAAGCTGATTTAAAGTCTGCTCGCGTTCGTCGTTTCCACCACCAACGCCACCTGATGAGCGAGATTTTCCAATCGCGTCAATCTCATCAATAAACACAATCGAAGGTGCTTCATTTTTCGCATTTTCAAACAGATCACGCACACGTGAAGCACCAACACCCACAAACATTTCAATAAAACTAGACGCAGAAATCGAAAAAAACGGCACGCTAGCTTCGCCCGCAACTGCGCGCGCTAGAAGAGTTTTACCAGTGCCTGGAGGGCCAACGAGCAAAATTCCTTTTGGGATTTTTGCGCCCAAACGCAAATATTTATCTGGAAATTTAAGATAATCAACTATCTCTTGGACCTCTTCTTTTGCCTCTTCAACTCCGGCTACATCGCTAAATTTTACATTCGGCTTTTCTGAATTTACAAGCTTTTTGGAGCTACCAACGCCCAAAATTCCGCCACCGACATTTTTTTGCATACGACTAACAAGTAAAAACCAAATTCCAAAAAATATGAGCGGTGGAATAACCCAGCTAAAAATCATATCCGTAATTCCATTACTCTCGTTAAATGATGAATATGGGATTTTATTTGCGTCTAAAATCGTGATTAAATTTGGATCAGAGACCTTTTTTGCAGAGTAAAAAACAGAGCTACCTTGAGCTTTTATAGTCGTTTGACCGATGAATACTTTTGAGACTTCGTTTTTTGCAATCATATTTTTTAGTTCAGAATATCCGATCTCTTGCGTGCGCATGTTAGAGCCCATAAACTGAGAATCGCCCGCAAAAGTTTTAAACAAAAAAATAGCAACAAATGCGAAAATCACAAAAACAAAAATCGGATTTTTATTAAAAAAATTGTTGTTGTTATTGTTGTTTGGTTGTTTTGAATCCATTATTTCCCCTCTTTTTTAAAGACAAAACTGCACCACTCGTTTTCGCGTTTTATTTCAAGTAGCGTCAAATCTTTAAAATTTGTTTTAATTGTGTCAAGATATTTTTCTAAAATTCCTGAAAGAATTAAAATTCCGCCATTTTTCAAGCGATTTTTTAGATCATTTTGTATGATGATGATAACATCGGCGATGATATTTGCGACGACGATATCAAATTTTGTGAAATTTGCGCATGAAATTTGAGCTGAATTTACACCAAAATCTGCATTCAAATTTAACTCAGGTTGTGTTTGTAAATTTGCGCCTGAATTTGCGTCAATTTCTGCCGAATTTTCGCTATTGCAAGACATTAAATTTACTCCATCATTGCCGATATTTACCATATTGTCAGATGCGTCGCCATTTGCGCTGCCTACCCACGTTTTTTCCAACGCAAGTCCGTTTTTTTCGGCATTTTCGCGCGTAGATTTTATTGCTAATTCATCAGTATCGCACGCGCTAACCTTTGCGCCAAGTGCCGCTGCGCTTAGGCTTAAAATCCCGCTTCCACAACCAACATCAAGCAAACTTTGCCCCGTGTTAAGATACTTTTGAATCAAATTTAAACACATATTTGTGCTCTCATGATGCCCTGATCCAAAAGCAAGTCCAGGATCGATAATAATGTTTTTAAGTCCATTTTTAGGCTCTTCCCAGCTAGGGCGCACATAAATTTCACCAACTTGCACAGGCGCAACACCTTTTTTATACTCGTCAATCCAATTTTTATTATCTTTTATTTGTAAATCTAAATTTAAAGAAATTTGCTCTTGCATCTGGTTTTTTAAATTTTCGTTTAAACGTTTATAAAACTCCAAAAATGCAAATTTTAGAATCTCTAGGTCGTTTTCATCGCGGATTATGAACGAATTTTCGCACTCCTCAATACACTCAACGCCTAAATCAAAGGCGAAATTTTTAAAAATTTGAATTTGGTTGCTAGAGATTGTGAGTTCAAAATACTTTTCGTTCATAACTTAAATTTTCCTAAAAATAAATAAAACGGCGATTCTACAAAAAAATAGTTCAATTTTTGCTTAGTTTTAAGGCCTCTTTTAAATCAATTTTGCCTTCATAAAATGCTTTGCCAATAATAACGCCACCTATTTTTGGATTTTGCACCATCGATTTTAGCTCAGAAATTTTGCTTACTCCGCCACTTACAATCGTGCAAATCCCGCTCGCATCGGCGATATCTTCGCTAAATTTTACATTTGCCCCGCAAAGCATGCCATCTTTGCTAATATCGGTGCAAATTATCGCCTCAACCGCACTGTTTGCGTATTCGCGCGCAAGTTCAAGAGCTGATGTTTTGCTAATATCAGCCCAGCCTTGCGTCGCTACGCGCCCATTTTTCGCGTCAATACCAACCACAATGCGATAAATTTGCGCCATCTCTTTTACAAAATTTGGATTTTTAAGCGCAACAGATCCTAAAATCACACGTTTTACACCCAAATTTATATACTTTTTAATAGCCTCTTCGTCACGAATTCCACCGCCTACCTCGACATTAAGCGACGTATTTTTCACAATCTTTTCAATGCTTTTTAAATTTTGATCTTTGCCCGCAAACGCGCCATCTAAATCCACCACATGTAGCCATTTCGCGCCAAAATTTTCAATAATTTTTGCAAATTCAACTGGGTTTTCTCCGTAAATTTTAGCACTTTTCATTTCGCCTTTATTTAGGCGCACAACACATCCTTCTTTTAGGTCAATCGCTGGGAAAATTTCCATTATAACTCCATGAAATTTTTGATGATTTTTAGCCCATTTTCGTGGCTTTTTTCGGGGTGCGCTTGAAAACCAAAAACATTATCTTTTGCCACCGCGCTTACAAACTCATAACCATAATTTGTGCGCCCCAAAACTACGCTATCATCGCATAAAACGTGATAAGAGTGCACAAAATATAGGTAAATTTCGTCATTTAAATTTGCATTTATTTTTGTCTGTTT